>SBBV01000128.1 GCA_005240015.1 Candidatus Odyssella thessalonicensis
ATCTTGTCCGCAGCCTTGCACACGGCCGAGAGGCCGACCGCGGCCGAGCGCGAGCCGTAGGTGCCCATGCCGAATGGCGTCTTGGCCGTGTCGCCGTGCACGATCTCGACATTCTCGAACGGCACGCCGAGCCGGTCGGAGACGACCTGGGCGTAGGTCGTCTCGTGGCTCTGCCCGTGCGCGTGCGTGCCGACATGGACCGAGACGTTGCCGGTCGGGTTGAACCGCACCGTCGCCGATTCCCAGAGGCCGACGCCGCCGCCCAGCGACCCCACCGCCGCCGAGGGGGCGATGCCGCAGGCCTCGATGTAAGAGGAGTAGCCGAGCCCGCGCAGCTTGCCGCGCTTCTTCGCCTCGGCCTTCCGCTGTGCGAAGCCGGGCACGTCGGCGAGCTTCAACGCCTCGCGCAGCGCGCGCGGGAAGTCGCCGCAATCGTACTGATGGATCACCGGCGTCGTGTAGGGGAACTCGTTCGGCTGCACGAAATTGCGCCGGCGCAACTCGTCGGCCGGCACCTTCAGCTTGGCCGCCGCTTCCTCGACGAGCCGCTCGACGACGTAGGTCGCCTCGGGCCGGCCGGCGCCGCGATAGGCGTCGACGGGCGTCGTGTTGGTGAAGACACCCTGCACGTCGCAGTAGATCAGCGGCGTCTTGTATTGGCCCGCCAGCAGCGTCGCGTAGAGATAGGTCGGGATCGCCGAGGCGAAGGTCGAGAGATAGGCGCCGAGATTGGCGACCGTGTTGACGCGCATCGCGACGAACTTGCCGTCCTTGTCGAGCGCCAACTCGGCGGTCGTCACGTGGTCGCGGCCATGCGCATCGGAAAGGAAGCTCTCGCTGCGCTCGGCCGTCCATTTCACCGGGCGGCCGACCTTCTTCGCGGCCCAGAGCGCGACCGTCTCCTCTGGATAGATGAAGATCTTGGAGCCGAAGCCGCCGCCCACATCGGGGGCGACCACGCGCAGCTTGTGCTCGGGCGCGATGCCGATGAAGGCCGAGAGTACGAGGCGCGCCACGTGCGGGTTCTGCGAGGTGGTGTGGAGCGTGAACTCGCCGTTGCCGGAATCGAATTCGGCGATGGCGGCGCGCGGCTCGATCGCGTTGGGCACGAGGCGGTTGTTGAGGAACTGCAGCTTCACGGTGTGCGCGGCACCGGCGAAGGCCGCGTCCACCTTCGCCTTGTCGCCGAGCTCCCAGTCGTAGCAGAGATTGTTGGGCGCGTCGGCGTGGATCTGCGGCTGGCCGGCTTTGTGGGCCGTGGCCGTGTCAACGACGGCGGGCAGAGTCTTATAGTCGACCTCGACCGCTTCGGCGCCGTCCTTGGCGGCGGCGAGCGTCTCGCCGAGCACGACGGCGACGTGGTCGCCGACGTAACGCACCTTCTTCACGGCAAGGGCAGGGTGGGCCGGCGCTTTGTGCGGCGTGCCATCCTTGCCCTTGATCACCCAGCCGCAGATGAGCGTGCCGATCTTGTCCTGGGCGAGGTCGGCGCCGGTCAGCACCGCGACGGCGCCGGGCACTTTGAGCGCGTTCGCCTTGCTGATCTTGCGGATCTCGGCGTGGGCGTGCGGCGAGCGCACGAACGCGGCGTAGACCTGATGCGGGCGGCTGAAATCGTCGAGATAGTGGCCCTTGCCGGTGATGAAGCGGAGGTCTTCGGTGCGCCTGACGGCGCGGCCGATGCTCATGTCGGTCATGGCATCACCCCTTCCAGTCGTGGCTGGCCTGGGCGCCGGCCATGATCGCCTTGACGATGTTGTGATAGCCGGTGCAGCGGCAGATGTTGCCCTCGAGCCACTCGCGCACTTCGGTCTCGGAGGGCTTGGGATTGCGCTTCGCGAGATCGATCGCGCTCATGATCATGCCGGGCGTGCAGAACCCGCATTGCAGGCCGTGATTCTCGTGGAAGGCCTGCTGCATCGGGTGCAGCTTGCCGTTCTTGGCGAGGCCCTCGATGGTGGTGACCTTCTTGCCCTCGCACTGCACGGCCAGGATCGTGCAGCTCTTCACCGAGATGCCGTCGACATGGACGACGCAGGCGCCGCACTGGCTCGTATCGCAGCCCACATGCGTGCCGGTGAGGCCGAGCGTCTCGCGCAGGAACTGCACGAGCAGCGTGCGCGGTTCGGCCTTGCCGGTGACCTTTTTTCCGTTCACCGTCAGCGAGACATTCACGTCCATTTCGGGTTCCTCCCAAAATTCGGGCGGCCGCATGTCCGCCGCGGCGCAGGCCCAATTCGTTAACGCCAGTCTAGAGGCGAAGCACGAAGCGTCAAGCCGCGAACGAATTGCGGCCCACGAACAGCAGCAGTGCAGCGATCGCCGCGGTCAGCAGCAGCATCCAGAGCCAGAGCGGAAGCGCGGGCCGGCGGCGCTCGGCGTCCGGCCCGTGGCCGGCATCAACGGGCGGCTTCGTCACGGCGCCGGGCTCTCGGCCTCAGCGGCGACTTTTTCCACGGCCACGCCCGGCGTCACCGTCTCGGCGAATTTCTTGAAGAAGTCATCCGCCAGTTTCCGCACGGTGCCTAGGACAAGGCGCGAGCCGATCTGCGCGAGCTTGCCGCCGACCTTGGCATCCGCATCGTATGCCAGCACCGTGGCCCCGCTGTCGTCGCGCAGCGTCACCTTGGCGCCGCCCTTGGCAAAGCCAGCGACGCCGCCCTTGCCCTCGCCGTTGATGCGGTAGCCGTTGGGCGGGTCGAGGTCCTCGAGCGTGACCGCGCCCGCGAACTTGGCGCGCACCGGCCCGATCTTGACCTTGATCGTGGCCGTGAACACGGTGTCGCTTTCCTTCTCGAGCTTCTCGCAGCCGGGCAGGGATTTCTTGAGGATGTCGGGATCGTTGAGTGCGGCCCAGACGGTTTCGCGCGGGGCCGCGATCTTGTAGGCGCCTTTGATTTCCATCGGAGTCCCTCGAGGCGAGCCGGCAAATTAGGCGCCGGCGCGCCGTGCGACAAGCGGCGGCGGCCGCGCTGAGCGCGCCTCTTGCGCCGGGAGAGGCGACTCGCGATACCTGGCATCATCCGAGGCGGGGGCCAGGCATAGGAATGAGAGACACAGTCGCTGCGGCTCAAAAGCGAACGCTGCGCGCCCGCCTCTCGGAATGGGGCCGCGTGGCGCTGGTCAATCTCGCCATTCTCTTGGTGCTGACGATCGTCGGCGAACTGCTGCTCGGCACCTGGATTTTCGGCGCCAATCTCGGGACGCTCAACGTCCACACCAACGTTCGCCTGCGCATCACCGACAGCCCCTACTATCCGCCCGGCACGGTCGCCTATTACAACCGCGACCGCTTCGGCCTGCGCGGCGACTATGGCGGCGATCCCGCCAAGGTGACGCTGCTCGCGGCCGGCGGTAGTACCACGGCCGAGGTGAGCGTCGGCGACGGCGATACCTGGAGCAGCGTGCTCGAACGCACGCTGCGCGGGGGCGGCAAGGCGATGACGATCGCCAACGCCGGCAGCGACGGTCATTCCACCTTGGGGCACATCAAGAGCTTCGAGGTGTGGTTCCCGAAGGTCCCCGGCCTCAAGCCGCGCTATATCCTCTACTTCATCGGCGTCAACGAGCGCGGCGTGGCCGCGGATGCGAACGCCGGCGCCGACACGCTCGCGCACAGCACCGCCTACCGGCGCGTTCGCAGCTATGTCGAGAACAACAGCGCCATCGTGCGCGGCATCCGCATCGTGCGCGGCTGGTTCGCCGCGCGGCGCATCGGCGTGCAGCACGGCAGCGGCAAGGGCGAGACCAAGGACAGCAAGTGGGTCCCGGCGCGCGTGCCCACGGAGATGGCGCAGCGTCTGCGCCCCCAGCTCGAGGCGTACCGCGAGCGGCTCAAGATTTTGCATGCGAAGACGCTCGCGTTCGGCGCCACGCCCATCTACGTCACGCAAATCAACGGCGACGGGCGGCTTGTCGGCGGCGTGGTGCACGAGATCGAGGGGAGCGGCGGCGGCCAGGCCTACGTCGAGCTCTCGCTCTACAACGACGTGCTGCGGCGCTTCTGCGCCGAAACGAAGGCGCGCTGCATCGATCTCGCCGCCGAGCTGCGCTTCGGTCCCGGCGACTTCTACGACAGCTATCACACGACGCCGCAAGGCTCGCGCAAGATCGGGATGTTCCTCGCCGAGAAGCTGCGAGCGATCATCCGGTAGCACGGCAGCCCCCTCGCGTAGGGGCGGGTCCCCGACCCGCCCGTGTCGCCACCCGCACAGTGTTCGACGTGATTGCACGGCATCGACCGCCCGGCGGGCGGGTCGGGGACCCGCCCCTACGAGGGCGTGTGGGCTAACTCACCTTCAGCACGATATTCCCCGCGACCTTGCCGCTTTCCTGCGCCTCGTGCGCGGCGACGAGCTGGTCGAACGGAAACGTTGCGGCCACGTTGTGGACGAGCTTGTTCGCTTCGAGCAGACGCGTGACGCCATCGACCGCGCGGCGGCGCTCCTCGGGCGAGAGCTCGTAGACGATCATGAACATCAGCTTGATCGAGTTGACGAGGCAGAACGAGGCCGGGAGCTGGGCCTGCGGGCCGGTGCCGTAGACCACGACGCTGCCCTTGGGCCGCAGCACGGCGGGGAGCAGCGCGGCGTTGGCGGTGAGATCGACCTCGAGCACCGCATCCACGCCCACGCCGCCGGTGGTCGCCTTCACGCGCTCGCCGACGTTTTCGCTCTTGTAGTCGATCGCATGATCGGCGCCGGCGTCGCGCGCGATCTTGGCCTTGGCGGCCGAGCTCACCGTCGCGATGATCGTGGCCCCGCGTGCCTTGGCGAACTGGATCGCGTAGTGCGCGACCGCGCCGGCGCCGCCGGCGACCAGCAGCGTCTTGCCGGATCCGGCCTCGGCCAGCTCGACGGCGTGCCACGCGGTCAGCGCCGGAATGCCGAGGCAGGCACCGGCCTCGAAGCTCACGGCCGACGGCAGACGGACGGCCTGCGCCTCGGGCAGCACGATGTAGTCGGCGGCCGTGCCCATCGGCCGCTTCCACTGCCCGTTCCAGATCCAGACGCGCTCGCTCATCCGCGAATTGGCGACGCCGAGCCCCACCATGTCGATGATGCCGGCGCCGTCGCTGTGCGGAACCACGCGCGGAAACGCGATCTTGCGCGTGAGTCCCGCGCGCGTCTTCACGTCCGAGGGATTGACGCCGGAGGTCTTGAGCTTGACGCGCACCTCGCCGGGGCCGGGGCGGGGATCGTCCATCGTGCCGGTGCGCAGCACCTCGGCCGCGCCCCCGTTCTTTTCGTAGTAGGCAATGCGCATTGGGTCTCCCCTCAGTAGGATTTCGGCAGGCCGAGCGCCTTCTCGGCGATGAAGTTCAGGATCATGTGCGGGCTCACCGGCGCGATGCGCGCGATGAAGCTTTCGCGCAGATAGCGCTCGACGTCGTATTCCTTGGCATAGCCCATGCCGCCGAGCGTCATCACTGCCGTCTCGCAGGCACGAAAGCAGCTCTCGGCGGCGAAGTACTTGGCGGCGTTGGCGGCGGCACCCGCGGCCGGCGCGCCGGCTCCGCCGCGGTCGTAGGTCCACGCCGCCTTCCAGACGAGCAGCTCGGCGGCTTCGAGTTCGATCCAGCGCTCGGCGAGCGGATGCTGGATGCCCTGGTTCTGTCCGATCGGCCGGCCGAAGACGATGCGCTCTTTCGCGTAGGCGGCCGCGCGCGCCAGCGCCGCGCGCCCCAAGCCTACGGCCTCGGCCGCGACCAGAACGCGCTCGGGGTTCATGCCGTGCAGGATGTAGCGGAAGCCTTCGCCTTCCTCGCCGATGCGGTCCTCGACCGGAACCTCGAGGCCGTCGATGAAGACCTGGTTCGAATCGACGGCCGCGCGGCCCATCTTGTCGATCTCGCGCACCTCGATCCGCGTCCGGTCGAGATCGGTGTAGAACAGCGACAGGCCGGCGGCCGAGCCTTTCGGTATCTCTTCTTCCGGCGTCGTCCGCGCGAGCAGCAGCATCTTGTTGGCGATCTGCGCGGTCGAGATCCAGAGCTTCTGGCCGTGCACGACATAGCGGTCGCCGCGCCGCACCGCCTTGGTCTTGAGCTTCAGCGTGTTCAAGCCGGTGTTGGGCTCGGTGACGGCGAAGCAGGCGCGGTCCTGGCCGGCGATCAGCGGGGGCAGGAAGCGCCGCTTCTGGGCGGCGGTGCCGAACACCACGACCGGGTGCAGGCCGAAGATGTTCATGTGAATGGCCGAGCAGCCGGAAAAGCCGGCGCCGCTCTCGGCCACGGTCATCATGAGCAGCGCGGCC
>SBBV01000442.1 GCA_005240015.1 Candidatus Odyssella thessalonicensis
GTCACGATCAAGATCGAGCATCTGCTTCAGCACGAGCCGCGGGTAGTAGGGCGGCCGCACCGCGTGGGCGAGGGCCGCGGCGGCGAACAGCGTGATGCGGCCCGCCACCGCGAGCAGCGCCATGAACGCGCGGCCGATCGGCGCGAGCACGGGCATGCTAGTCGACCTCGCCGAGATAGGCGCGGTGATAGCGCGGACCCAAGCTGGTCAGGATCTCGTAGCCGTTGGTGCCGGCGCGTTCGGCGACGTCGTCGACGCCGAGATGCGCGCCGATCAGCTCGGCATGGTCGCCGACCTGGCACGCTTCGGGCGGCACGGACGAGACGTCGAGTGTCACCAGATCCATGGAGACGCGGCCGATGATGGGGACGCGGTGGGACCCGATCCAGGCCTCGCCGCGATTGCTGAGCGAACGGAGATAGCCATCGGCATAACCGACCGCGATCGTGGCGATGCGGCCGCCCGCGCCGATCCGGGCGGTGGCACCGTATCCGACGGTCCCCGCTTTATCAACCTCGCGCACGGCGATCACGCGCGCCAGCAATTGCACCGCGCGGCGCATCGGGTTCGGCTTGCCCGGCGTGGGATTGCCGCCATAGAGCGCGTAGCCCGGCCGCGCGAGATCGAAGTGATAGGCGGGCCCGAGGAAGATGCCCGAGGAATTGGCGAGGCTCGCCTTGGCCTTGGGGAAGCGGGCGCGCACGCGCTCGTAGGCGGCGAGCTGCCGGGCGTTGATCGGGTTGTCCGGCTCCTCCGAGACGACGAGGTGGCTCATCACCATCGCGTCGCTGAACGCGCGCAGCGCGTCCCTGTCCGCGGCGAGCGCCAGCGCATCGGCCTCGGAGAGGCCGAGCCGGTTCATTCCGGTGTCGACGTGGATCACGACCGGCGGGCGAAGCTCGTTGGCGACGCAATAGCTGGTCCACGCCTCGACCTGGGCCGGATCGTTGAGCACCGGCACGAGGCCGGCCGCGGCATAGTCGTTGGCGAGGCTCGGCACGAGTCCGTCGAGCACGCACACTTCGGCATCGGGGAGATGCGGCTTCAGCGCAAAGCCCTCGTCGGTGCGCGCGACGAAGAACACGCGGCAGCCCTCGGCGTGGAGCCGCTTCGCCACCTTCACCGCGCCGCAGCCATAGCCGTCGGCCTTCACGACGCCCGCGCACTGCGCGCCCGCGCGCAGCCGGGCGCGGAGACGCCGCCAGTTCTCGGCGATCGCATCGAGGTCGATCGTGAGCAGCGCGCCCGAAGAGTCTTCCGGTCGCCGCGCCGGCGCGGCGGAGGCGGCGCTCCCCTCGGCGGGTTCAGAAGGGCGGGCCGCCGCCATCGTGGACCGTGTCGAGATTGCTGAACCGGGTGAGCTTCTCCTCGAAGTAGAGCTTCACCACGCCGGTCGGGCCGTGGCGCTGCTTGGCGACGATGACCTCGGCCTTGTTGTGCGCCTGCTCGAGCTTGGTCTGCCACTCGGCGTATTTGGGATCGTCGGGGCGCGGCTCCCTGGGACGCAGGTAGTATTCGTCGCGGTAGATGAACATCACGACGTCGGCGTCCTGCTCGATCGAGCCCGATTCGCGGAGGTCGGCGAGCTGCGGGCGCTTGTCCTCGCGCTGCTCGACCTGGCGCGAGAGCTGCGAGAGCGCCACCAGCGGCACGTTGAGCTCCTTGGCGAGCTGCTTCAGCGAGCGCGTGATCTCGGAGAGCTCCTGCACGCGGTTCTCGAAGCGCGTGCCGGGCGCCGGGCGCAGCAGCTGCAGATAGTCGATGATGATGAGCGAGAGATTGTGCTGGCGCTTGAGCCGCCGCGCGCGCGTCCGGAGCTGCGAGATGGTGAGGCCCGCGGTATCGTCGATGAACAGCGGGATGTGCGAGAGCTGGTGCGTGACCTCGACCAGCTTGGTGTATTCGTCGGTCGAGATCTTGCCGGTGCGGATCTCGTGCGAGCCGATGCCGGTCTGCTCGGCGATGAGGCGCGTGGCCAGCTGCTCGGCCGACATCTCGAGCGAGAAGATGCCGACGACGGCGCCGTCGGCGACGTAGCGCTCGCCGCGCTCGTTCTGCTCCTCGCGGTAGCGCGAGGCGGCGTTGAACGCGATGTTGGTGGCGAGCGCCGACTTTCCCATGCCGGGGCGGCCGGCGATGATGATGAGGTCGGAGGGGTGGAGGCCGCCCAAGAGCTTGTCGAGATCGTCGAGATGCGTGGCGACGCCGGCGAGGTTGCCGTCGCGCTTCAGCGCCGCCTCGGCCATCGCCAGCGCCTCCTTGAGCGCGGCGCTGAAGCCCTTGAAGTCGCTCTGATAGGCGCCTTCGGTGGCGAGCGTATAGAGCGACTGCTCGGCGATCTCGATCTGCTGCTGCGCCGTGGTGTCGAGCTCGATCTCGTAGGCGCGGTTGACGATGTCCTCGCCGATGCCGATGAGGTCGCGGCGGAGCGCGCGGTCGTGCACGGTGCGGCCGTAATCCTCGGCGTTGATGACCGAGACGACCGAGGCGGCGAGGCGTGCCAAATAGGCGGGGCCGCCGATCTCGTCGAGCGCGCCGTCGGATTCGAAATAGCCCTTGAGCGTGACCGGGTCGGCGATCTGCCCGGCGTCGATGAGCTTCCGGATCGCCGCGAAGATGCGCGCGTGGCGCTTGTCGGCGAAATGCTCGGGCGCCAGGAACTCCGTCACCTTCTCGTAGGCGCGGTTGTTGGTGAGGATGGCGCCCAACAGCGCCATCTCGGCCTCGAAATTGTGCGGCGGCGCGCGGTAGAGCGAGCGCGGTTCGCCCGGGGCAGCGGAGCCTTCCATCGTTCTTCCTCGACGTGTTCGACGGCAGACTAGAGGCGCGCCCGCGCCGCTTCATCAGCCGCGTCGTTTCTTTTTTTGCTCCGTCCCGTTTGCCCGGATTTTTTCTGACTGCTTATCCGCAGCGTTATGCACGAAGGCGGTGGAAATCCGTTTATACCGTCATCCTGAGCGAAGCGAAGGACCTAGTTTCAACCGCCAACAGCCTTCGCGTGGAGGCTAGGTCCTTCGCTTCGCTCAGGATGACGATCACGCCGCCATGTGCGCACGCTCCCAATCGAGCATGTAGTCGCGCGTGAGCGGCACCGCGTCCTGGCGCTTCGCGAGCTGGATCTGGAACACCATCTGGTCGAGCCGGCGGAACGCCACCTCGCAGCCGGCCAAGTAGAACTCCCACATGCGGCAGAAGCGCTCGTCGTAGAGCCGCGCCACCTCGGCGCGGTTCTCCTGGAATCGCCGGCGCCATTCCTTGAGCGTCTCCGCATAGTGGAGGCGCAGGATCTCGATGTCGGTGATCCAGAGCCCTTCCTGCTCGATGGCGGCGATCGTCTCGGACAGCGCCGGCGTGTAGCCGCCGGGGAAGATGTATTTCCGCAGCCACGGATTGGTCGTGCCGGGCGGCGACATGCGGCCGATCGAGTGGAGGAGCGCCACGCCGTCGTCGTTCAAGAGCTCCTTCACCTTGCGGAAGAACGGGCGGTAGTTGCGCGCGCCGACATGCTCGAACATGCCGACCGAGACGATGCGGTCGTAGCGGCCCTGCTCCTCGCGATAGTCGCGGAGATGGAAGCGCGCGCGCTCGGCGAGGCCTTCCGCTTTGGCGCGGTCGTTGGCGACCTTCAGCTGCTCCTGCGAGAGCGTGATGCCGGTGACCTCGGCCTGGCCGACGCGCGCGCTTCCATCTCCGCGACTATCGCGAGGAGCA
>SBBV01000280.1 GCA_005240015.1 Candidatus Odyssella thessalonicensis
GGCTCGGTGCTGGGCGCCGTCCTGATCACGCTGCTGCCCTATCTTCTCGATCAGGCCTTTGCCGGCCTCGGCCTCGGCATCCGCGCCAGCACGCTCGCCGGGATCCAGGAGGTGATGTACGGCGCGCTCATCGTCGGCTTCCTGCTGTTCGAGCCGCGCGGTCTCGCCGAGATCTGGCGCCGCTTGCGCGCGGCCGCCGCCGACTGGCCGTTCCGCTATCGCGCCGTGCCGCGGGGTCCGCGATGACGGCGCTGCTCGAAGTGGAGGGGCTCGAGGTCGTCTACGGCCACGCGATCCGCGCGATTCAAGGCGTCTCGTTCCGCGTCGAGGAGGGCGCCATCGTCGGCCTCGTCGGTCTGAACGGCGCCGGCAAGACCACGACGATCCGCGCCATCTCCGGCTTCCTGCCGACCGAGCACGTTCGCATCACCGATGGGCGGCTGCGCTTCGCGGGCCGCTCCATCCTGGGGCTGCGCCCGTACGAGACCGCGCGGCTCGGCATCGCGGTGGTGCCCGAGCGCGAGAAGGTGTTCGATACGCTCACCGTGCGCGAGAACCTCGATCTCGCCGTCTCCGCCGGCCGTGCCCTGCGCGCGGGGGCAGAGGCGCACGCCAAGTTCCACAGCGTCGAGGACGTCTTCGCGCTGTTCCCGCCGCTGGCCGCACGTGCCGAACAGGACGCCGTGCTGCTCTCGGGCGGCGAGCGGCAAATGCTGGCCATCGGCGCCTGCCTGCTCGGCGCGCCGCGCCTGCTCATCGTCGACGAGGCTTCGCTCGGTCTCGCCCCGTTGGTGCGCCGGCAGGTGCTCGATCTGCTGCTGCGACTCAACCAGAAGATGGGCCTCACCGTCCTGCTCGTCGATCAGGACGTGGCTGGCGTGCTTTCGATCGCGCGCCACGGCTACATCCTCGAAAACGGCCGCGTCGTCTTCGACGGACCGAGCGACCGCCTGCTTGCGCACGGCGACGTGCAGGAATTCTATCTCGGCCGCGGCAATGCGGGAGAACGCGGCTATCGCAACGTCAAGCAGTATCGCCGCGTGCGCCGCTGGCACTAGCGACATGAACCCGATCCTGGAATTGCAGGGGATTTCGCTCAGCTTCGGCGGGCTCGCGGTGCTGCGCGACGTCAGCCTCGACGTGCTGCATCAGGGGATCACGGCGCTCATCGGCCCCAACGGCGCGGGCAAGACCGCGCTGCTGAATTGCATCGGCGGCATCTATCGGCCCGGCGCGGGGCGCATCCTCTATCAGGGGCAGGATCTCGTCGGCCGTCCGCCCGGAGAGATCGCGCATCTCGGCATCGCGCGCAGCTTCCAGAATCTCGAGCTGTTCCCGACGCTCACGGTGACCGAGAATCTGCTGGTGGCGCGCGACCGGCGCTTCCGCGGCGCCTGGCCCGGCGGCGTCCTCGCGGCTGCGGCGTTCTTCGGCAGCGTGCGGCGGCGCGAGATCGCCGAGCGCGAGGCGGTCGAGCGCGTCATCGATTTCTTCGAGCTCTGGCCGGTGCGCCAGGTGCGCGCGCACGATCTGCCCTACGGCCAGCAGAAGATCGTGGGTTTCGCGCGCGCCATGGCAATGGAGCCCGCGCTGCTGCTGCTCGACGAGCCGGGCAGCGGCCTCACCCGTGATGAGAAGGAGGATCTCGCCCGCTTCCTGCTCCGCCTCCGCCACGATTGGAAAATCTCGATCCTCTGGATCGAGCACGACCTTCAGATGGTCATGGACCTGGCCGAGCGCGTGCACGCGCTGCATCTCGGCCAGCGCATCGCCAGCGGAACGCCCGAGGAAGTGCGCCGGGTCCCGGCCGTGATCGAGGCTTACATCGGCGAGGAGTCGCTGCCGTCCGCGCCGCCTCGGGACGCGCCGCCCGAGCCGCTGCGCCGCCGCGGCTGAGTGCGGCGCGCGAACAGGCGCTGCCACCATCCGCGTTCGGCCGCGGCGCCGCCGCGTCCGGCCGTCTCGCGGAGCAGCGCGTTGAAGAAGCCGCGAATCACAAGGCGCACGGCGCCGTCGAGCATCCGGCCGCCGACCGCGGCAACCTTGCCCGCGACGCGCACGCGATAGCTGTAGCGCACGCGCGTCGTCCCGGCCTCGGCGGAAAGCACGACCTCGCCCTCGCCGCTGCCGCTGCCGAGCGGGCCGAGAATGGTGCCGCCGAGCGTGGCCGAGCGCGGCGCCACCAGGTTCGTGAGGCGCACGCGCGCCGCGAAACGTCCCTTCACCGGCCCCGCGCCGAGCGTCACCGTGGCACGATAGTCGTGCGCGCCGGCCGCTTCGAGATCTTGGCAGCCGGGGATGATCCGCCGCAGCGCCTCCGGATCGAGCAGCATCGCCCACACCCGCTCGGGGGGCGCGTTGATGGAGAGCTCGCCCGCTCCCGCGATCGTGCGGCCGCCGCCCGCGGTGTCGGGCCGGCGTTCGGGTGCCGCCGGGCGCGCCGGCTCGCTCGCATGGATCGCTTCGAAGACCCGGGCCGGCGTGAGTGGCAGCACGATGTCGCGCACGCCGAGCGCGTCGGCGACCGCGTTGGCGATGCACACCGGCGTGCTGTTGGTATTGCCTTCGGAGATGCCCTTGGAGCCAAGGCTGGTGAAGGGGGAGGCCGTCACTCGGTCGGGATGCAGGTTGACGAGCGGCGGCATTTCGTGCGCCGTCGCCACCAGGTAGTCGGCGTAAGTGCCGGAGAGGAAGCTGCCGTCCTCGGCATAGCTGAACTCCTCGAACAGCGCGGCATTGACGCCATAGGCGAAGGATCCGCCGATCTGGCCGTTGGCGATGCCCGGGTTGAGGACGGGCCCGCAGTCGTGGACCGTGACATAGCGGTCGATGCGCACCTCGCCGGTGTCGCGGTCGAGCTCAACGCCGCAGAAATCGAAGCCGAAGCCATAGACGAGCATCGAGTTGATCTCGTCCTCGTCGGTCGTGGGCGTGAGCTCGGGCGGGCTCCACTGCACCGTCTCGCGCAGCCCCGGCGCCATGGTGGCGGGCAGCGTGCCGGGCGACCAGTGCGCTTCGCCGGCGACGCGGGCGAAGGAAACCCCGTTCTCCGGATTATCGCGCGCATAGATGCGGCCGCCGCCGAATTCGAGCGCGTCGGGCCGCACGTTGAGGCGCGGTGCCGCGATGCGCGCGAGCTTGTCGCGAATCTTCGTCGCTGCCATATGCGCGGCGCTGCTGCACACCGGCCCGAAACGGCAGGCGTAGTTGCCGGCCGCGATCGACCAGCCGTCCTTCTGCGTGTCGAGCTCGAGGTTGACGTTGATCTGCTCGGGCTTGAGGCCGAGCCGGTCAGCCACGATCTGGGCGAGCACGGTACGGTGGCCCTGGCCCTGCGGGGCCGAATCGCCGGTGACGCTCACCGATCCGAGCGGGTCGACGGCGACCATGGCGGTCGCGATGGCGCCGTTCTTGGGGCCGGCGCGGCGGCGCTCTTCGCGCGTCTTGACCGTCGCGATGTAGCCCATGTTGGACTGGCCGGGATCGACCACGGCGGCATAGCCGATTCCGTAGAGCCGCCCTTGCGCGCGCGCCTCCTCGCGCCGGCTCTTGAGTTCGCCGAGCCCGCCATGGCGCACGGCGTAGTCGACGGCGGCGCCGTAGTCACCCGAATCGTAGAGCGAGCCGCCCGGCGCGCGGTAGGGGAAAGCATCCGGCGCAATCAAGTTGCGCCGCATGACCTCGAGCGGGTCCTTGCCGAGCGCGGCGGCGATCTCGTGCATCGTGCGCTCGAGCGCAAAGTAGAGCTGCGGCGCCCCGAAGCCGCGCACCGCGCCGGTCGGCGTCTTGTTGGTGGCGACGACGTCGATGACCTCCTCGACGACGGGGATCCGGTAGGCGCCGGTGCAGAGGCCGTGCATGCGGATGGTCGGCGCCGGCATGGGCGCGCGCAGGTAGGCGCCGTGGTCGTCCCAGTGGCGGTAGCGCAGCGCGAGCACGTTGCCATCACCGTCGTGCGCCGCGCCCACCTGGGTGACGCGGTTGGCGATCGAGTTGGCGGCCGCGAGATGCTCGAGCCGGTCCTCGATCCATTTGACCGGCCGCCCGGCCAGGCGGGCGGCGAGGCAAGCGAGCACGATGTAGGGATAGAGCGTGAGCTTGACGCCGAAGCTGCCGCCGGAGTCGGGCGGGATGCGCAGGCGGAACTTGCCGCTGTCGATGCGCAGCGCGCGCGCCATGACCGGGTGCATCGAGAACGGGCCCTGGAAGTTGGCGACGGTGTCGTAGCCCTCCTCCTCGCCGAGATGCTCGGCCAGTATTGCGTAGCCCTCCATGGGCGGTATCGAATTGCGCGGATAGTGCACGGTAAGCTCGGTCCGGTGCGGCGCCGCGCGCCAAGTGCCTTCGATGTCGCCATGCACATAGTGGCGCGAGACGATCACGTTCGATCCCACTTTGGGGTGGAGGACCGGGGCGTCGGCGCGCGCCGCCGCAATCGGCTCCATCGCAACCGGCAGGGGGCGGTACTCGACCGCGATGTGGTCGAGCGCGTCCTCGGCGCGGTAGCGGTCGCTCGCCACCACCATCGCTACCGGCTCGCCCACATACCGCACCCGATCGACCGCGAGACAGTAATATTCGAGCGGCGTGGTGAGCCCGATGATGAAGGGGTCGGTCAGCGCCCGCACGTGCTCGCGTGTGACGACGGCGACGACACCGGGCTGCCTGAGCGCAGCGCTCGTGTCGATCGAA
>SBBV01000056.1 GCA_005240015.1 Candidatus Odyssella thessalonicensis
ACGCAGCCGACTCCCGAGGGAACGCCTCGGCGCCCCCCGGTTCGGGCGCGGCCGCGTCATCCATGCCAGTTTCTCCTGCCGTCGTCGCCAGCGTCATCGTCAGCGACGGCGAGCGGCACGAGCCGGACGCGATCCGCCGGCTCTATGCCAGCGCCGCCTATCCGCTGCGCCGCCGCGCGGCGGCGCGAAACGCATGATTGTATCGTGCGAAGAATAAATGTCCGTACACCATAATTAAAACACAATACCGCCCCTCAATACCTCCGTAGTTTGAATGACAATCATTCAGACTATTCTTATTCTATACTTTGGAGTGTATCATGAATACAGCATCACCGTCGAACGCCGCGCCCGAGGGCAAGCAGCTCCTGATGAAGGACATCGCGGGCAAGTGGTCGAAGTTCTCCGAGGCGGAGATCGCCGCGCTCAAGAACCGCGACGAGCTCGTGAGCGGCGTGCAGGCGAAATACAACATCGACGCCACGCAGGCCGGCCGCGAGGTCGACGGCGTTTTGAAGGGCCGCAGCTTCTAGCCGAACATCACGCGCGACGGTTCCGAAGGGGTCGCTGAAAGCGGCCCCTTCGCCGTTTTCCGGGACGCGGGCCGCTAGCCCTCCATCGCGTCTTCGAGCGTTCTCAATCCCGGGCGCTTGGATTGCACCAGCACCGCCATGTTGCCGGGCTTGTGCTGGTTCCTCATCATCTTCATGTGCGCCTTCGGGATGTCGTCCCAGGCGAACACCTCCGACATGCAGGGATCGAGGCGCCGCTCGATGACGAGTCGGTTCGCCTGCGAGGCCTGCAAGAGGTTCGCGAAGTGCGAGCCCTGGATGCGCTTCTGGCGCATCCACACGAAGCGCGCATCGAAGGTGATGTTGTAGCCGGTGGTGCCGGCGCAGAAGACCACCATGCCGCCGCGCTTCACGACGAAGCACGAGACCGGGAAGGTCTGCTCGCCCGGATGCTCGAACACGAAATCGACGTCGTTGCCCTTCCCCGTGAACTGCCAGATCGCGGCGCCGAACTTGCGGCACTCCTTCATGTAATCGCCGTAGCCGCCGCGGTCGTTGACTTCGGGCAGGCGCCCCCAGCACTTGAACTGGCTGCGGTTGATCACGCCCTTGGCGCCGAGCGACATCACGAAGTCGCGCTTGCTGTCGTCGGAGATCACGCCGATCGCGTTGGCGCCCGAAACCGCGCAGAGCTGCACGGCCATCGAGCCGAGCCCGCCCGAGGCGCCCCAGACAAGCACGTTGTGCCCCGGGCGGAGGATGTGCGGCCGATGGCCGAACAGCATGCGGTAGGCGGTGGCGAGCGTCAGCGTGTAGCAGGCGCTCTCTTCCCAGGTGAGGTGCTTGGGCCGCGGCATCAGCTGGCGGTCCTGCACGCGCGCGAACTGCGCGAAGGAGCCGTCCGGCGTCTCGTAGCCCCAGATACGCTGGGAGGGCGAGAACATCGGGTCGCCGCCGTTGCACTCCTCGTCGTCGCCGTCGTCCTGGTTGCAGTGGACGACGACCTCGTCGCCGACCTTGAAGCGCTTCACCTTGTCGCCGACCGCGTAGACGATGCCGGCCGCGTCGGAGCCGGCGATGTGATAGGCGGCCTTGTGCACGTCGAAGGGCGAGATCGGCTTGCCCAGCGCGGCCCACACGCCGTTGTAGTTGACGCCCGCCGCCATCACCATGATCAGGCAGTCGTGGCTGTCGAGCCGCGGCACGTCGACGACTTCCACCTGCATCGCGGTCTCGGGCTCGCCGTGGCGCTCGCGGCGGATCGCCCACGCATACATCTGCTTCGGCACGCAGCCGACCGGCGGGATCTCGCCGACCTCGTAGAGGTCCTTGGCCGCGGCCGGCGGGGCCGGCTGGCGAAACTGTTCCATGGCGACGACATTCTGGGTCATGGCAGCGTTCCCATCCTACGCCGAATAAAACGTGCGGCAGCCCCCTATCGTTCGCTTGCTGCGCGCAGGCCTCGTTGCGACTGCTAACGCTTCTCTTGCGCTGCGGCAAGAAATATCTTTCCTGAAGCGTGCGCTATGAGACATATTGTTGCTACTAGAACGGTGCTGACCTAATGTTCTTTCCGCGGACCACCTGGTTGTGGGCAGCTCAGTGGGAAAGCCAACAATATTGATGCAATGCAAAACCAGCGTTGGGCACCTGTGCCGAGACAGTTGCGGCCAAAGCCCTTTTGCCCCGCGGCCCCAGCCGCTATGACGGGCGCGGGCAGCCAGCATCGAGATCAGACGACATGACCGAAAACCGTCCGCCGCGGCGGCCGCAGCGCCGCCAGACCCGAGCCGTCCACGGCGGCACGTCGCGTTCGCGCTTCGACGAAACCTGCGAGGCGATCTTCTTCACCTCGGGCTACGTCTACGAGAAGGCCGAGGACGCCGAGGCGGCGTTCAACAACTCGCGCCCGCGCTACCAGTATTCGCGCTTCGGCAATCCCACGGTCGCGATGTTCGAGGCGCGCATGTGCGAGCTCGAGGGCGCCGCCGCCGCGCGCGCCACCGCCTCGGGCATGGCCGCGGTGTTCGCCTCGCTGATGTCGCAGCTGAAGGCCGGCGACCGCGTGGTCTCGTCCGACGCCCTCTTCGGCTCGTGTCACTACATCATCGCCGAGATCCTGCCGCGCTTCGGCATCGAGACGATCCTGCTCGACGGCCGCGACCTCGACCAGTGGAAGAAGGCGCTCGCCAAGCCCACCGCGGCCGTCTTCATGGAATCGCCGTCGAACCCGCAGCTCCGCATCGTCGACATTCCGGCGGTGTGCGAGCTTGCGCATGCAGCCGGCGCGCGCGTCGTCGTCGACAACGTGTTCGCGACGCCGATGCTGCAGCAGCCGCTGAAGCTCGGCGCCGACGTGGTGGTCTATTCCGCCACCAAGCACATCGACGGCCAGGGGCGCACGCTCGGCGGCATCGTGCTCGGCGACGAGGAGTTCATCGTCAACCAGCTGCAGCCGTTCCTGCGCCACACCGGCCCCTCGCTCTCGCCGATGAACGCGTGGCTGCTGTTGAAGGGCCTCGAGACGCTCGAGGTGCGCCTGGAGCGCATGTGCGCTGCGGCTTTGCGCATCGCGAAGTTCCTGGGCGCCCATCCCAGGGTCGCAGCCGCGCACTATCCGGGCCTGCCGAGCCATCCGCAATACGAGCTCAACCGGCGCCAGATGAGCGCCGGCGGCTCGCTCGTCACCTTCTCGGTGCCGGGCGGCAAGGAGGCGGCGTTCCGCCTGCTGAACGCGCTCCGGCTGATCCTGATCTCGAACAATCTCGGCGATTCGAAGAGCCTCGTCACCCATCCGGCGACGACGACGCATCAGCGCCTCAAAGCCCACGAGCGCGAGGCGCTCGGCATCGACGACGGCATGGTGCGGCTCTCGGTCGGCCTGGAAGACCCCGCCGATCTCGAAGACGATCTCGATCAGGCGCTCAAGGCGGTGTGAAGCGTGGCGGCGGCTCAGCTGAAGAACGCGAAGTACACGATCACCATCGCGATCGCGGCGCCGCTCAGCCCGAACGCCAGCACGTACCGCAAGCCGTGGCCCTTCACCGCCTGGCGGCTCTGGTCGGGGTTCTCGCGGATGCGTTTGTCGGCCATGGCGCGAACTCGCATGCGTGCGCAGGCGTTCTTCTCGAGAAAAAACGCGTCGCGCCCGATGCCGGTTCCCGTATCCCGCACCTTGTCATCCCCGCGAAACCGGGGACCCATGTCGCCGCGGCACGAAATCGTGCAGCCGTGCCAGGCGTCAACGCCGCTTGGGTCCCCGCTTGCGCGGAGACGACATGATTAGGCTGGGGTTCGCGAATGCCGCGCGAAGTTCCCTGGCTGATCCGCACCTATAGCGGCCATTCCTCGGCCGCGGCCTCGAACGCGCTCTATCGCCAGAACCTCGCCAAGGGGCAGACGGGCCTCTCGGTCGCGTTCGATCTGCCGACGCAGACCGGCTACGACTCCGATCATCCGCTGGCGCTCGGCGAGGTCGGCAAGGTCGGAGTCCCGATCGGGCATTTGGGTGACATGGAGGCGCTCTTCGCCGGCATTCCGCTCGCGAGGATGAACACCTCGATGACGATCAACGCCACGGCGCCGTGGCTCTTGGCGCTCTACATCGCGGCCGCCGAGAGGCAGGGCGCCAGGCGCGCCGATCTTTCCGGCACCACGCAGAACGACATCGTCAAGGAGTATCTCTCGCGCGGCACCTACATCTTCCCGCCCGAGCCTTCGCTGAAGCTCACCACCGACACGATCGCGTTCACCTATCGCGAGGTGCCGAAGTGGAATCCGGTCAACGTCTGCTCCTATCACCTGCAGGAGGCGGGGGCGACGCCGGTGCAGGAGATCGCGTTCACGCTTTCGACCGCGATCGCGATCCTCGACCGCGTGCGCGCCTCGGGGCAGGTGCCGGCGGGCGATTTCCCGACCGTCGTGGGGCGCATCAGCTTCTTCGTGAACGCCGGCGTGAAATTCATAACGGAGATGTGCAAGCTGCGCGCGTTCACGCGGCTCTGGGACGAGATCTGCGAGAAGCGCTACGGCGTCGCCGATGCAAAACTCCGCCGCTTCCGCTACGGCGTGCAGGTGAATTCGCTCGGCCTCACCGAGCAGCAGCCCGAGAACAACGTCTACCGCATTCTCCTGGAAATGCTCGCGGTGGTGCTGAGCAAGGACGCGCGCGCCCGCGCCGTGCAGCTTCCGGCCTGGAACGAGGCGCTCGGCCTGCCGCGGCCCTGGGACCAGCAATGGAGCATCCGGCTCCAGCAGATCGTGGCGCACGAAACCGATCTCCTCGAGTTCGGCGACATCTTCGAGGGCGCGAAGGAGATCGAGGCCAAGACCTCCGAACTTTGCGCCGCCGCGAAGGAAGAGCTTGCCAAGATCGAGCGCATGGGCGGCGCCGTGGCCGCGGTCGAATCAAGCTACATGAAGCAGGCGCTCGTGGAATCGAACGCCAAGCGCCTCGCCGCGATCGAGAGGGGCGAGCAGACGGTGGTCGGCGTCAACGCGTTCACCGAAAGCGAGCCCTCGCCGCTGCTCGCCGGCGCCGAGGATGGCGGCTTTCTCGCCGTCGACGAGACCTCCGAGACCGCGCAGATCAAATCGCTGCGTGCGTGGCGCGCCGCGCGCGACGCGAAGAAGGCCGCCGAGGCTTTGGCCGAACTCGAGCGCGCGGCAAAAGAGGGCCGCAACATCATGGAGCCCTCGATCGCCGCCGCGCATGCCGGCCTCACGACCGGCGAGTGGGGCGACGCGCTCCGGAAGGCCTTCGGCGATTGGCGCGCCCCCACCGGCGTCGGGCGCGCCGCCGCGGCACTCGGCGACGCGAAGGCGCTCGAAGCGGTGCGAAAGCGCGTGGATGAAGTCTCACGCCGCCGGGGCCGCCGGCTGAAGATGCTGGTCGGCAAGCCGGGCCTCGACGGCCACTCCAACGGCGCCGAGCAGATCGCGGTGCGCGCGCGCGACGCCGGCTTCGAGGTCGTCTACGAAGGCATCCGGCTCACGCCGGCCGAGATCGTCAACGCCGCGGTGGAGGAGGGCGTCCATGTCGTCGGGCTCTCGATCCTCTCGGGCTCGCACCGCCCGCTCGTCGCCGCCGTCGTCGAGGGCATGAAGAAATCCGGCATCGGCGACGTCCCCGTCGTCGTCGGCGGCATCATCCCGCCCGAAGACGCGGCGGCGCTGAAAGCCGCCGGTGTGGCCGCCGTCTACACGCCGAAGGACTTCGACCTGAACGCGATCATGGCCGACATCGTCGCCGTCGTGGAACGGGGGAGCCGAAGGGCGGCATAGCAGACCATCGCGACACGCGCGCGAGATGGTGCCGAGACGTCATCGAACCGCGAAGCGGTTCTGACACAGAGCCCAGGGTTGCCGCGAAAGCGGCTACCCTGGGTTCGGGACGATCCCGAATCTCCAACCGCGAAGCGGTTGTGCCCTGCGCGGGCCACAACGCCGTTGGCGTTGACCCTAATGCGCGTCGTGTCCCAGGGTAGCCGCTGCGCGGCAACCCTGGGCTTTGGGCCGGAGCCCCTTCGGGGCTCAGATGGGTCGCCGCTCCTTTGAACCGGCAATTGGCGATGCAGCTCGACCTTTTCTCCGCGGACTACGCGACCTGTCGCGCGAAATTCCTTGCTGCGGTGAAGTCCGCTGCCGGCGCTCACCTCGCCACGCACGAGAATCCGCGACGCGGCCCGGCGGGCGAGGCGCTGTTCACCGACATCGCGCGCATCGGCCGCGCCGACGCGAAGAAGCTCCTCATCCTCGTCTCGGGCACGCATGGCGTCGAAGGCTATGCGGGCTCGGGGTGCCATGCGGGCTGGCTCGCGGAGGGCCTGTTCGCGCGGCAGGCGGGGCCGGACACCGCGGTGCTGTTCGTGCATGCGATCAACCCGTTCGGCTTCGCCTGGGGGCGGCGGACCAACGAGGACAATGTCGATCCCAACCGCAATTTCATCGATCACGCGAAGCCGCGCCCGGCGAACGCCGACTACGACGCGATCGCGACGCACGTCGATCCGGCCGATTGGGGCGATCCCGCCGCGCGCGCCCGGCACAACGCCGCCATCGCCAAGTTCCTCGGGCGCGAGACGCACGACGTGCTGTGCAAGGCGATGCATGGCGGGCAATACGTGAACCCCACGGGCACGTTCTATGGCGGAACGGCGCCGGCCTGGTCGAACCGCGTCTTCCGCGCGGCCGTCGCCGAGCACGCGGCGCGCGCCGAGCGCATCTGCATCATCGACTATCACACCGGCGGCGGGCCGATGGGCTTCGTCGATCACTTCGTCGACGACGATCTCGACGGCCTTGCCGGCGACGCGAAATCGCGCCACTGGTTCAGCCACCGCACGGTGATCGCCGAGGACAAGGCGCAGCACGGGAAAGACGCGCAGTCGGAGACGCCGGGCAACCTGTTCGCGGCGGTGCCCGAGATCGTGCCGGGCAAGCGCTACACGCTCTGCCTCGTCGAGCTGCGCACCGGCGAGGCCGAGACCGGCGTCGACGCGATCCGCGCCGAGAACTGGCTGTTCCATCACGGCGACATCGGCTCGCCCGAAGGGAAGGCGATCCGCGCCGCCGTGCGCGAGCGCTTCTATCCGGCGAGCCCGGTCTGGCGCGCGATGGTCTTGCGCCAGTCCCACGCGCTCATCGGCGAGGCGCTGGCGGGGCTGGCGACGGCCGGGGCGTAGGCGGGACGCGCCGGCCGAGTTCGGGCTTGACATTGTTCTTGATATGTTCTACTCACCGCGGTCTTGGCCCGGATTGGGCCGGCGGACGGTGCAGGCGCTTTTCGGCGCATGCGGCGGACGATGCTCTTTGAACTTTGTGCATCAAAATCCCACACGCGACCCATTGGGTCGTGCGACATCCTCGACGTCGCGCGTCGTCCGCCTGTTTAAATCTGTTTACATTTTGCAAGCTTTGGTCCGCGCGGCTCCAGCCGCGCACGTCCTCTCCGCCGGTGATGGCGTGCCTGGGGCGAACGCGACGCCCTTCCTTCTGCCGAGCAACATCGCTTTCCTCCGCGCGGGCCAAAGCCAACAAAAGCCAAGGTCGGGCGGGGAAAAAGCCAACAAAAGCCAAGGTGGCGTGC
>SBBV01000566.1 GCA_005240015.1 Candidatus Odyssella thessalonicensis
CAGCGGCAGGCCGGGAAGGCGCACGGTCAACAGCGGATCGTCGGCGGCGGGACGGCGGCTCTTCGCCTCGCTCGAGGCCGGCCCGGTCTGGCTCGTGCTCGCCGACGGCACGGCGCCGCCGCGCGATCTGCCGGCCGGCGTCGAGGTCATCGCGGTGGCGGCGGGTCCGCAAGGCCGCCCCGATCCCAAGGCCATGCTCACCGAGCTTGGCCGGCGCGGGCTCACGCGCGTGCTCGTGGAAGGCGGCGCGCGGCTCGCCGGCGCGCTCGCCAGAGCCGGCTTCGTCGACCGCATCGCCTGGTTCCGCGCGCCGCTGATGCTGGGCGGCGACGGCGTGCCGGCGCTCGAGCCGCTCGGCGTCACCGATCCGGCCGGTGCGGCGAAATGGCGGCGCCTCGACACGCGCCGGCTCGGGCCGGACCTGCTGGAAACCTATGCGGCGCTGCGCTAGTTGAACCCATGTTCACCGGCATCATCACCGACGTCGGCACGGTCCGTGCCGTGCGCGCCGAAAGCGCCGACCGCGACCGGCGCTTCGAGATCAACACCGCGCTCGACACGAAGTCGATCGCGATCGGCGCCTCGATCGCGTGCTCGGGCCCGTGCCTCACGGTGGTGGAGAAGGGGCCGGGCTGGTTCGCGGTCGAGGCCTCGCAGGAGACGCTGGCGCGCACGACCTTGGGCGAGTGGGGTGCCGGCACGCCGGTCAACCTCGAGCGCTCGCTCGCCGCCGGCGACGAGCTCGGCGGCCATCTCGTGAGCGGCCATGTCGACGCCGTGGTGCGCATCCTGGCGCGCAGCGAGGCGGGCGGCAGCGCGCGGTTCGAGATCGAGCTGCCGCCGGCCCTCGCGCCCTATGTGGCCGAGAAAGGCTCGGTGGCGCTGGAGGGCGTGTCGCTGACCGTCAACGAGGTCGCGCGCGACCGCTTCGCCGTCAACATCATCAACCATACCGCCGAGCGCACGACCTTCGGCGGCATGGCGGCCGGGCGCCGGCTCAATATGGAAGTCGACATGCTGGCGCGCTATGTAGAACGGCAGCTGACCGCCCGGTTCAAGGGCTGACGCTCGGGAGAGCGCAAATGGACCTCACCCATACCTACCGCTCCTATCTCTCCTCGATCGAGGAGATCATCGAGGAGGCCAGGAACGGCCGCATGTTCATCCTCGTCGACGACGAGGACCGCGAGAACGAGGGCGACCTCGTGATCCCGGCGCAGATGGCGACGCCCAACGTCATCAACTTCATGGCCAAGCACGGGCGCGGCCTCGTCTGCCTGGCGCTGACGCCGCACCGCATCGAGGAGCTCGGCTTGTCCCTCATGTCGGGGCGTAACCAGTCGCGCCACGCCACCGCCTTCACCGTCTCGATCGAGGCGCGCGAGGGGGTGACGACCGGCATCTCGGCGGCGGACCGCGCCCGCACCATCTCGGTCGCGATCGATCCCACCAAGGGCCGCGGCGACATCGTGATCCCCGGCCACGTGTTCCCGCTGATGGCACGCGAGGGCGGCGTGCTCGTGCGCGCGGGTCACACCGAGGCCGCCGTCGATGTGGCGCGGCTCGCGGGCCTGCATCCCTCGGGCGTCATCTGCGAGATCATGAACGACGACGGGACGATGGCCCGCATGCCCGACCTCGTCGCCTTCGCCCAGCGCCACAATCTCAAGATCGCGACCATCGCCGATCTCATCGCCTATCGCCGGCGGCACGACCGCATCGTCGAGCGCATCATCGAGAGCACCTTCGAGAGCCGCTACGGCGGCAGCTTCCGCACCTACGTGTATGTGAACCGCGCCGCCTATGCCGAGCATCTCGCGCTCGTGAAGGGCGACGTGCGCGCGCCGGGCCCGGTGATGGTGCGCATGCATCGCCTCTCGGTGTTCCGCGACCTTCTCGGCGACAAGCTCGACAGCCACGTCGGCGAGCTCCAGGCCAGCATGCGCATGATCGGCAAGGAAGGGCGCGGCATGATCGTGCTGATCCGCGAGCCCTGGGTCTCGTCGCTCTCCGACAGCATGCGCAGCCCCGCGACCGGCGACGGCGAGACGCACGGGCACGATCCGGCGCTGCGCGACTACGGCGTCGGCGCGCAGATCCTGATCGATCTCGGCGTGCAGGACATGATCCTGCTCACCAACAGCAGCCGCACCATCGTCGGCCTCGAGGGCTACGGCCTGCGCGTCGTCGAGCGCCGGCCGATTCCGGTGGGAGGGGATTGATGGCAACCCAGGCCAGGTCGGTTGCGCGCACCGTCCCGAAGCTCAGGGGGAAGGTGCTGATCCTCGAAGCGCGCTTCCACGAGCACATCACCGACATGCTCGTCAAAGGCGCGATCGCGGTGCTGCAGGAATCCGGCATCAAGTACGACCGCTTGCCGGTCCCGGGCTCGTTCGAGATCCCGGGCGCGATCAAGTTCGCGATGAACATGTATGACGGCTTCGTTGCGCTCGGCTGCGTGATCCGCGGCGAGACCAGCCACTACGAATATGTCTGCGCCGAGAGCGCGCGCGGGCTCATGTCGCTCTCGATGGACCACAACATCGCGATCGGCTACGGCGTGCTCACCTGCGATACCGAGGCGCAGGCGCTCGAGCGCGCCGACCCGAAGCGGCTCGACAAGGGCGGCGACGCGGCGCTCGCGTGCCTGCGCATGATCGAGCTGAAGTGCCGCTTCTTGGGCGGGCACCACGTATGAACCAGCGCGGCGCCGCGCGCGAGCCGCATCGCTCGCCCAAGGCGCAGCGGCGCGGCGCTGCGCGCATCGCGGCGGTGCAGGCGCTCTATCAGATCGAGCTCACCGGCGCCTCGCCCGACCGCGTGCTGCGCGAGTTCGTGGCGCACCGCATCGGCGAGGTTCCGCACCCCAAGGACGAAGCCGGCGCCGAAGAGGCGATCGGCGAGCCCGACCGCGAGCTGTTCGCGGCGATCGTGCGCGGCGCCTCGGAGCGGCGCCACGAGCTCGACGAAATGGTGGGCACGGCGCTCGCCGCCGGCTGGTCGCTCGAGCGCATGGATCGGGTGCTGCGCGCGCTCCTGCGCGCCGGCGCCTTCGAGCTGTTCGCGCGGCCCGAGACGCCGGCGCGCGTGGCCATCGCCGAATATGTCGGCGTGGCCAACGCGTTCTACGAGGGGCGCGAGCCCGGGTTCGTGAACGGCGTGCTCGACAAGCTCGCGCGCGTGCTCAGGCCGGAGGAGATGGCGGGGGCGGGGCCGCCGGCGCCGATTCCGGATCGTCCCGCCAAGGGCAACTGAGCCCCCGCATGGCCGCGCGCAAGCGCATGCCGGGCGAGTTCGTCGCGATCGCCCGCTATTTCGCGCCGCTCGCCACGCACCCCGGCGCCTTCGGCTTGAAGGACGATCTCGCCTGGCTCGCGCCGCGCGCGCGCCGCCGGCTCGTGCTCAAGACCGATGCGATCGTGGTCGGCGTGCACACGCTGCCGCGCGATCCGCCCGACCTGATCGCGCGGAAGGCGCTGCGCGTGAACCTCTCCGATCTCGCCGGCAAGGGTGCCAGCCCCCTCGGCTACATGCTGGCGCTCGTCTTGCCCGGGAACACGACCGAGGCCTGGCTCGCGCGCTTCGCCGCCGGCCTTGCCGCCGATCAGAAGCTCTTCGGCGTGCCGCTGCTGGGCGGCGACCTCACGCGCACGCCGGGCCCGCCGACGATCGCGATCACGGCGCTGGGCGAGGCGCCGCCGGGGCAGCCGCTGCTGCGCGCCGGCGCCAAGCGCGACGATGCCGTGTTCGTCTCGGGCACGATCGGCGATGCGGCGCTCGGCTTGCTCGCGCTCAGGGGCAAGCTTGCGGCGCTGCCCGAGCGGCATCGGCGCTTCCTCGCCTGGCGCTATCATCTGCCTGCGCCCCGGCTGGCGCTCGGCCGCGCAATCGCGCCGCTGGCGAGCGCGGCGATGGACATCTCCGACGGCCTCGTCGGCGACCTCGGCCATATCTGTGCTGCCTCGGATTGCGGCGCGGAAATCGACCTCGCCGCGATCCCGGCCTCGCCCGCGGCCAAGGCCGCCGGCGATCGGCACGCGCTCCGGCGCATCACCGGCGGCGACGACTACGAACTGCTGTTCACGGCGCCGGCCACGGCCGAGGCGGGTTTGCGCGCCGCCGCGCGCAAGGCCGGCGTGCCGATCACGCGCATCGGCCACATCGTGGCGCGCCCGGGCGTGCGCGTGCTGGCGCCCGGCGGCGGCGCCATCCCGCTGAAATCACGCGGGTGGCAGCATTTCTAGAGCAGTGTTCGATCATGCTGAAGCAAGAAGTTTGTGTCCTCCCGGGCGCGGCGCAGGATGGCGCCTCTTCGCGCCATGGTGCGCCGCAGACCCGGGACCCATCGAGCGCCGGTAGTGGGTGACCCACTACCGAGGCGCCGAAGCCGCGGCATCAACGCTGTACCTGTGTCCCGGGTCTGCGCAGCACCGCGCCGCTAAAGGAGCGGCGCGCTGCAGCGCGCCCGTGACGACACAAATTTGATTGGTCCAGTTCGATCAGATACCGCTCTAGTAGCGCTAAGAGTCCGTTTGAGAACAGCGATTCCCTCGGAGGCGTATTCGTGATTCACACTGTGCATGTGGACACGAGAGACACGGGGCCGCATGGGCCGCGATCGGGCTGATGGTCAACCTTACCGCGGCGGAGGCTGGCCATGGGTCAAGGACCTGTTCGCCGACGGCGCCTACGATAGGACGCAACTGATAGACAAGGTCGCCTTCCTCGACTTCGTCATCGAGGTCGTCCGCCACATCGACGCCGAACCGTGCTTCAAGGTCCTGCCACGCCGCTGGGTGGTCGAACGGACCTTCGGGTGGCTCACCCGCTGGCGCCGCTTGGTGCGTGACTACGAACAACGGATCGATTTCTCCGAAGCCATGATCCACGTCGTCATGGAAGCCTTCTGCTCTGAAGGATCAGCCACTAACGTGCATGCTGGTCGGCTCAGACCACCGCAGGCTGCTGCCAGCATCCGCCCTGCTCGGCGCCGAGACGATGGATCTGTGCATGGATTGCCGGCGGCGGCTGCGCGGGTCAGCAGTTCAAAGGATGACCAGGAAGTTGGCCTCGACACCTTGAGGTCCGCGTACGATTAGTCGGCTCTTTGGCCCGGCGTGGCCGGAGCACCATTCCCCGACGACGCGGCTCGCTCCGCCAGAATAGGTCGGTACGTAATGCGGACCGTAAGCGTTGGGCGCACACGCAGCGGCGATGCCGGCAACAAAGATCGCGGCACTGAACCTATGGGTCGGCACCATTCCGATGCACCGCCAGAGAATGGCCGGCAGGAGGCCGTCAGATGCGACTGTTCGGATGATGTCCATTAGAGCATCGAATCAGGCCAATTCTCAAACAGACTCTTAGCCATCATAGGGGAGGGTTTCAAACCTGCCCCGCGGCGCTTCCGCCGCACAAAATCCGCGATCGCCGTTCTGCCGTCGGCAGGGGCGGGTTTGAGACCCGCCCCCACGAAGATTGGGCCGCTCCGCGTTGCGATCGCGTGGGCGCAAATTGCCGCGCTGGGGCTTTCTTGCGCGCTATCAGGGTTTTGCGTAAGTTCCGCGCCGCTTTGCGCCGCCCGCGAGGGGAGTGGGCGCCGGGCGCGCCGGGGCCGCAAAAGTCCCGGCCGGCTGCGTACCCGCGCAGCGCATCTTCGCGTCTTTCAGCTCTAAGGAACAATCGCAAATGACAGCGGTGGTCTGGTTCGTCCTGGCGTGCGGTGTGCTCGCCATTCTCTACGGCATTGTCACGAGCCGCGCGGTGCTCGCCGCGAGCGCCGGCACGGAGCGCATGCAGCAGATCGCCGGCGCGATCCAGGAAGGCGCCCGCGCCTACCTCAATCGCCAGTACACGACCATCGCCCTGGTCGGCGTCGTGGTCGCCGTGATCCTGTTCGTGACGCTCGGCTGGAAGCCGGGCTTGGGCTTCATCATCGGCGCGCTGCTCTCGGGCGCGGCCGGCTATATCGGCATGAATGTCTCGGTGCGCGCCAACGTACGCACCTCGCAGGCGGCGATGGAGAGCCTCGGCAAGGGTCTCGATCTCTCGTTCAAGGCCGGCGCCGTCACCGGCATGCTCGTGGCAGGCCTGGCGCTGCTCGGCGTCGCCGTCTACTTCTACCTTCTGACCGCCGCGTTCGGGCACAAGCCCGCGGACCGCGCCGTCGTCGATTCGCTGGTGGCGCTGGGCTTCGGCGCCTCGCTGATCTCGATCTTCGCGCGGCTTGGCGGCGGCATCTTCACCAAGGGCGCCGATGTCGGCGCCGATCTCGTCGGCAAGGTCGAGGCCGGCATCCCCGAGGACGACCCGCGCAACCCGGCCGTGATCGCCGACAACGTCGGCGACAATGTCGGCGACTGCGCCGGCATGGCCGCGGACCTGTTCGAGACCTACGCGGTCACCACCGTCGCAACGATGGTGCTGGCGTCGATTCCAGGCTTCTTCGTCGGCGCCGATGCCGCGCTCGTGCAGAAGCTCATGCTCTATCCGCTCGCCATTGGCGGCGCCTGCATCGTCACCTCGGTGATCGGCACCTACTTCGTCCGCCTGGGCAGCGATAACGGCATCATGCGCGCCCTCTACAAGGGCTTCATCGCCGCCGCCGTGCTCTCGGCGTTCGCGTTCATCCCGGTCACCTACTGGGTCGTGGGCTTCGGCCAGCAGATGACGGTGGGCGCCAAGACCTTCACCGGCACGAGTCTCTACATCTGCTCGCTGGTCGGCCTCGTGGTCACCGGCCTCATCGTCTGGGTCACCGAGTACTACACCGGCACCGGCTATCGCCCGGTGAGGTCGATCGCGCAGGCCTCGACGACGGGTCACGGCACCAACGTGATCCAGGGTCTCGCCGTATCCATGGAGGCGACCGCGATTCCGGCGGTCATCATCTGCGCCGGCATCATCGTGACCTATCTCATTGCCGGCCTGTTCGGCATCGCGATCGCGGTCACTGCCATGCTGGCCCTCGCCGGCATGGTGGTGGCGCTCGATGCCTACGGGCCCGTCACCGACAACGCCGGCGGCATCGCCGAGATGTCGGGCTTGCCGAAGGACGTGCGCAAGAACACCGACGCGCTCGACGCCGTCGGCAACACGACCAAGGCCGTGACCAAGGGCTACGCGATCGGCTCGGCGGGCCTCGGCGCGCTCGTGCTGTTCGCCGCCTACACGGAAGACCTGAAGGCATTCTTCAAGAACGTCCAGGTCGATTTCGCGCTCAGCAACCCCTACGTCGTGATCGGCCTCATCCTCGGCGGCCTGCTGCCCTATCTGTTCGGCGCACTCGGCATGACCGCGGTCGGGCGCGCAGCCGGTTCGGTCGTGATCGAGGTCCGCCGCCAGTTCCGCGAGATCAAGGGCATCATGGAGGGGACGGGCAAGCCCGACTACGGCCGCGCCGTCGACATGCTGACCAAGGCGGCGATCAAGGAGATGATCATCCCCTCGCTCTTGCCGGTGCTCTCGCCGATCGTGCTCTACTTCGTGGTGACATGGATCGGGGGCCAGGCCAACGGCTTCGCGGCTCTTGGTGCCATGCTGCTGGGCGTGATCGTGACCGGCCTGTTCGTGGCCATCTCGATGACGGCCGGCGGCGGCGCCTGGGACAACGCCAAGAAGTCGTTCGAGGACGGCTTCACCGATGCGGCGGGGCAGACGCACCACAAGGGCTCGGACGCGCACAAGGCGGCGGTGACCGGCGACACGGTCGGCGATCCCTACAAGGACACCGCCGGCCCGGCGGTGAACCCGATGATCAAGATCACCAACATCGTGGCGCTGCTGCTGCTCGCGATCCTCGCGCACTAGTAACGAGCGTCTGCGGCGTAGGGGCGCGCTGCGCGCGCCCAGGTTCCGCGCGCAAGCGCTCGCCGGTAGCACGAGGGGCTCGGTCTTTCGTGATCGTTTGATCGCCGTGCGCGCTGAGATAGGGCGCGCGCAGCGCGCCCCTACGCTTCGCGCGATTTCGCCTTTCCTCGGGACTTAGGACCAGTCAGCCGAGATCGTAGAAGAACTGCTCGTGCACGATCTTGCCGTCGCGGACCCGGAACACGCAGATCTCCGAGAACTGCGTGCGCGCGGCGCCCTTCTGGGTCATGTCGAACGTCATCGCGCAGCTGAAGTGGTTGCCGGCGACGATGGGGTCGCTCACCGTGACGCCGTGCATCGCCGCGAGCGTCGCCTCGAACTGCCGGCCTTTCTCGTGCAACGCGGCGAGGCCGCGCGCGGCGGCCCACGGCGAGCCCTCGGGCTCGAGGCTGACGGCGTCGTCGGCATAGAGCTCGTCGAGCGCTTGAGCGAACGACATCTTGCGGCACAGCTCGACCAGCCGCTGGGCGATCTCTGTCGTCATGGCGTTTCTCATACCAACGCGCCCCTGAACCGATGGATGGCAAAAAGGGGTCAGACCCCTTTTCACGCTTGCCGTCCACGCCTAGCGTGCATCGGCGTAGCCGAAAAGGGGTCTGACCCCTTTTTGCGGCGAGTCACCTCACGAGCGCGTTGGTGCCACCTCGCGCCGGCCCGATGCCGGGCGGCGAGCGTTAGAACATTGCGCGAACGATTGTCAACGGCGAAAAGCCGCGGTCAGTGCGTTCCCGGCGACTTCATGCCTCTTCGGCCATGCCGATGAGGATGCGGCGGAGCACGCGAGTCGGCAGCGGCATGGGCGCGCCCGACCTGAATGCGGCCCAGAGATATTCCTCGGGCGTGCCGCGATAGCGCGCCGGGATCTGCGTGCGCTCGCGATCGCGCGGCCACTCGACGTAGGCATAGGCGTCGGCGCGGGCGCGGATGCGCGCCGCCTGCGTGCTCACCGGCACCCCAGGATAAAATCGCTGCGCGAGCGCGCGCAGCACGGCGTCGCGGATCTCGTTCGCGCGCTCCGGCGGCCCGCCGTTCCCGATCCTCTGCCGGAGACCGACCGCGCCCAGGGCGCGCTCGAGCCATAGCGCCAGTTCGAAGGGTAGATCGTGGCCGGCGCCGGCGCTGGCGCAGAGGCCGGGCACGCTCACGCGCTTCGGCATGGGTTGCATGTTGTCCTCCCGGGGGCGAGGCGGTGTGAATCGACGTTCGTTCATCTTCGGTGCAAATTTTTCAAGCGGCGAGGAGGCGCAGCGCAGCGCGCGACACGGTCTCGGACAGGGCCGCCGGCGTCGCCGTCACGCGGCCGCCGACCGAAAGCTCCACTACCTGATTGATCGCGCCAACGATCATGGTTGCGGCGATGGTGGCGTCCTGCTTCGGGATCTGGCCGAGATCGATCGCGCGGGCGATGAGGTTGCGGAAGGCGAGGAACGGGTTGCCGCCGCCCGGGCGGACCCGGCGGGTGTACTCCTGGCGCGTGCGGATGAGGTAGGCGAGGCCGGCGCCGTCGCGCTCCATGCTGGCGAAGACGTGGGCGATCAGCGCTTTGAGCCGCGCGGGGAAGGGGCCGTTGCCGGCGGCGAGCCGCTCGAGCTCCGAGCCGATGCGGTGGAAGAGGTCGGCGAAGAGAACCTCGGCCAGCTCGTCCTTGCTCTTGTAGTGATTGTACATCGCGCCGAGCGAGACGCGCGCCGCCTTGGCGATCTGGCGGATCGAGGTCTCGGCGATGCCGTGCTTGACGAAGAGCGCGAGCGCCGCCCGCTCGATCCTCTCCTTGGTCTCGCTGCCATCGCGCATGGCCGGCCCCTCTACCGAAGTGAACGAACATTTGTTCATTACCGGCGGCGGCCGGCCGTGTCAAGCGCGATTCCGGGCCACCGGAGCGAGGCCGCGGGAGCACGGGCGCTAGTCTCCGGCCCCGGCGGCCCCGGCGAGGATGCTGCGCAGGCGGCGCTCGCCGAGCGGCATCGGCGCACCCGATCGGAACGCGTGCCAGAGGTATTCCTTGGGCGTGCCGCGATAGCGCGCCGGCATCTCCGCGTGCTCGCGGTCGATGGGCCAGTTGGCTGACGCGAACCGGTCGCTCAGCGCCACGATCGCGGCCGCGCGCGCCGTCGTCGACTCGCCGGGATAGAACCGTTCGGCCAGCGTGCGCAGCGCGGCGTCGCGCACGCGCATGCCCTCCTCGAGCCACCACGGGACGCCACCCTTGGCGAACCGCAGGCCGAGTGCCTCGTCGATCGAGTGGCAGCGGCGGTCGAGAAACTCGCGCAGCGACCGCTCGAGCCAGAGCGCGAGCTCCTCCGGCAGCGCGGTGCCGTCGCGGAAGCATTCGGCGATTTCGCGGAGATTCTTGATCACCAGCAGCATGGCTTCCCCCTTTTCGGGACGGCGCGGGCGCCGTGGGCCGATCGCGTCTCCGGTAATGAACGTACGTTCGCTCATTTATAGGCCAAGCTGACCGCACGGCCGGGTCTTCTTTCCGAAGGCCCGCGCACAGGCGCCGGTGCGGACCGTAAATGAGTGAACGCACGTTCATAATATATTAGGCGGCACCCGCGTCAAGTGCCGCGGGCCCGGCCCGGCACGCCAATCGCTCCGCAGTGCCAACGCGCGGTGCGCACGCGGGAAATGCCGCTTCTTCAAGCGCCAAGCCGGGACCGCGGACGGCGTTTGGCACCGTCGCGCCTATCCTCGGGGACATTCATCCGACTTCGCTGTGCCGGGCCGCACGCTGCACATGGCGCGCGCCGAAAAGTCGAAACCTCATCCGGGGAGAAGACCGATGACCGAAACGTCTCCGCTTACCTCGCCCAAATCCGTGCTCGTGCTGCTCGCGGCGCTCGGCTTGGCCGCTTGTGCCGGACGCACGCCGGCGCCGGTGGCGCTCGCGCACGCGACCGATACGACCGCGACCTGCGAGGCGTTCGCCGCCGAAATCGCCTCCAACAATCAGCGGGCCCTGTCGCTCGCGCAGCAGCAGTCGAACACCACGGCGAAGAACGTCTCCGCCGCGGTCGTCGGCGTTCTGCTGTTTCCGCCGCTGCTGCTCGCGATGGATCTGAGCGGCGCCGACGGCGTCGAGCTGCAGGCGCTGCGCGCGCAACGAGCACATCGCCACGCTGATGCGCCAGAAGAAGTGCGCCAATGTTCCTCCGCCGACGCCCGAAGCGGCGCAGACCAAGGCCATCGACGACAAGATCCGCGATGCCACCAAGTCCGGCCAGCAGCCCTGGTGCAAGGACGTGGGCGGCTACGAGGTCTACAAGCAGCGGACCGGCGAAATCTGCCGGCTCTAGCCGATCCTCGCGCGCAGGGCGGGCGGCCGCGCGCCGCCCGCCCGAGCGAGCGGCCTAATACTCGGGGCCGCGCCGGCTCTGCGGGCCGGTCCGGCCGCGATTGATCGGGCCGCGCATCAGCGTGTCGTAGAGCGAGCGCACGATGCCGGGCTCGCCGCCGCGCGTGGGCGTGGTGCGCTCGACATAGGTCGAGGCCTGGGCATCCTTCATGCCGAGCTGCTTCATCTCGCGCACGGCGCCGCTCTCGTCGAAGCGGATCACGAGCACGTTCTGATCGACGATGCGCGGCTTCAGGAACGCGTATTGTACTTGGCGTGAGCTGATGTAGTACCAGGTGTTGTTGTCGAACGCGGCGACGTTGGAGGGTGAGCCGAGCAGGCGCGTGACCTCGGCCTTGCTCGTGCGGCCGACCTGGATCTGCTCGACGTTCTCCTTCAGCGTGCGGTTGCCGAGATTGTCGGCGATCGGCGTGCATGCGCCCGCCGCGAGCGCGAGCGCGGCCAGCGCGGCAAGACGAAGGCGCGCCGATGGAAGGCTCGATGCGATTCGGATCATGGCTCGAAAAATCCCCGATGCGCGGCGTTGTCCCGGGCGCCGATGCCGGGACAATTGCACCGGGTCCAAATCGTGTCAATGTGAGAGGCCGTTGTCGGCCCCTTGCCGGGCAGCGCCGGCGCACGAGATAACGGCTTATGGGACTTCTCGACTTCCTCTCCAGCAAGGACCGCACCTTGCGGGCGCGCGCGGCGGCCGCGCTCTACGCCGCGGCGGTGGCGCAGGCGCGCGCGCCGGCGCTCTACACGGCCTTGGGCGCGCCCGACACGCTCGAGGGGCGCTTCGAACTCATTGCTCTGCATGTTCACCTGCTCTGCCGGCGGCTCGGCAAGGCGGGCGGCGCGGGTTCGGCGCTGGCGCAAGCGCTGTTCGACACGATGTTCCGCGACATGGACCGCAATCTGCGCGAGCTCGGGGTCGGCGATCCCTCGATGCCGCGCCGCATCAAGACGATGCTCGAGGCCTATTTCGGGCGCATCAAGGCCTACGACGCCGCGTTCGCCCAGGGCGGTGGGGCGCTGGCCCAGGCGATCGCGCGCAACGTCTACAATGCCGCCGCGCCCGGCGCAGCGGCGCCGGGTGCCGTGGCGCTCGCCGATTATGTGCAGCGCGCCGCCGCCGCGCTCGACGCCGCCGACGCCGAGACGCTCATGAAAGGCGAAGTGGCGTTCGCACAAATCGCTCCTTCGTCCGCGAAGAGCAGTGGACTTTGACGCCATGGCGAAAGCCGGCCGCAACCGTCCCGCCGCCGCGCCAACGAAACCCGCGGCCAAGCCGGAATTCAGCCGGCCGGTCGACGTCTCGCGCATGGGGCGGCTCGAGCACCGCATGGAGATCAAGGCCAACGAGGAGGAGCGGGCGGCGCTCGCCCGGCGCTTCGATCTCATCGAGCTGCCGGCGCTGGCGGCCGAGCTCGTGCTCAAGAAGCGCGGCGACGGCGTGATCGAGATGAGCGGCCGCTGGCACGGTCGCGTGGTTCAGCGCTGCGTCGTGACGCTCGAGCCGGTCGCGGCCGAACTCGAGGGCGGTGTCCGCCTGTTCTTCGGCGGCACCGGCGCCGCGGCCGCCGCCGATCCGCTCGACGACGAGGGCTGGCCCGAGCCGATCGAAGGCGGCGTGATCGACGCGGGCGAGGCGGTGGCGCAGCTGATGGCCGTATCGCTCGATCCCTACCCGCGCGCGCCGGGTGTCGCGGCGCCGGCGGGTTGAGCGCGGCCGCCGCCAACCATTCCAGTACGGAACCTTTGCGGCCGTCCGCGCGTATCTGGCGGGACTTCGCTGTGCGCCTGTTCATGACCCTCCCCAGCTCGCCCTTCACCGAACGCGCCGCGCGCCAGCTCGCCGAGGAACTCATCGAGAATTACGGAGACGGCGCGGAGCTCGCCGCGGCCGACCGCTGCGAGGCGATGCGCGAACTCGGCCGCACCGAGGTGGCGCAGCTCTGGGCCGAAGTGGCCGAGATCATCGCGCGGCGGCAGGGGCGCGCCCGGCGGCGCGACGCCTGACCCAGGGGTCAGATACCAGATGCCAGAGGTCAGAAGGGACGCACATCCTTTTCTGATCCCTGATGTCTGACCTCTGTCCTCTGACCTTATGCCGCAGCAAAGCCATTGTTTATTCGGCGCAATTTCGTTATGTAACGCTACTGACGCCCCGGCGGCCCGGCCCTGGGGCGCTTTTCTGTCCGAGCAATGCACGTCAGCGAGCCCATTCGAGGCCCCCATGGCCCTTCCCAAGAAGAAAATTTCCAAGTCGCGCCGCGATTTGCGCCGCGCGCACGATCACCTCAAGCCGACCGGCTACAACGAGTGCCCGAATTGCGGCGAGATGAAACTTCCGCATCACGTGTGCCGGGCCTGCGGCTATTATGACGGCCGCGAAGTGACGCGCGCCGGCGGGTCCGAGGCCCAGTAGGCACGAGCCTTCGCCCGGGGTGAGGGGCCCGGCTTCGAGGGAGGACGACACGCCAAAGTGGCCGAGCGCCTGACCATAGCCCTCGACGCCATGGGCGGCGACAACGCGCCGCGCGCCGTGGTGCGGGGCGCCAACATCGCGAGGAAGCGCTTCCCCAACGTCGACTTCCTGCTCGTCGGCGACGAGGCCAAGCTCGTCCCGATGCTGAAGCGCCTCCCCAAGCTCCGCAAGATCACAACCATCGTCCACGCGCCCGACAAGGTGGGCGCCGAGGACAAGGCGGCCCAGGCGCTGCGCGCGAGCCGCAGTTCGAGCATGCGCATCGCCATCGACCAGGTGCGCGACGGCAAGGCGCAGGGCGTCGTCTCGGCCGGCAACACCGGCGCGCTGATGGCGATGGCCAAGGTGTTCCTGCGCACGCTTCCCGGCATCGACCGCCCGGCCATGGCCTCGTTCTTCCCGACCATGAAGGGCGAGAGCGTGATGCTGGACTTGGGCGCCAACATCGAGTGCACGGCCGAGAACCTCGTGCAGTTCGCGGTGATGGGCGAGCTGTTCGCGCGCATGGTGCTGGGCTCGCTGAAGCCTACCGTCGGCCTGCTCAACGTCGGCTCCGAGGAGCAGAAGGGGCACGAGGAGCTGCGCCAGGCCGCGGCGATGCTGCGCGAGGGCCGGCATCCCATCCAGTTCCACGGCTTCATCGAGGGCGACGATATCGCCAAGGGCACCGTCGACGTGGTCGTCGCCGACGGCTTCTCGGGCAACGTCGCGCTGAAAACCGCCGAGGGCACGGCGCGGCTCATCGCCGACTTCCTGCGCCAGACCTTCAAGAGCTCGATCCTCGCCATGATCGGCTACGTCTTCTGCCGCTACGCCCTGCGCAAATTGCGGTTGCGTCTCGACCCGCGGCGGTATAACGGCGCCGTGTTCCTGGGCGTCAACGGCATCGTGGTGAAGAGCCACGGCGGCACCGACGCTCTGGGTTTCGCCACCGCGATCGGCGTCGCCGTCGACATGGTCCAATACGGTTTCATCGCCAGCATGAAGCGCGAGTTCGAGAAAAGCACCGGCACGCCGCTGATTCCCGAGGTCGAGGAACCCAAGCAGGCGGCGACCGGATGAGACTGCTTCGCCAAGGCTACGCAGGGCGGGCAGCGCCCTCCGAAGCGCAGCGCGCGAAGGAGGGCGGATGATCGCCCCGTTTCGCGCCGTCGTCCGCGGTTGCGGCTCGTACCTGCCC
>SBBV01000597.1 GCA_005240015.1 Candidatus Odyssella thessalonicensis
ACGTGGAGAGAGGGCGCGCGCAGCGCGCCCCTACGCGTGAGACGTTGTGCCTAGGACGCCTCCGGCGCCGCGAGCTTCAGTGCGAAGTCGGCGGTGTCGCGCAGCACGAGCACCAGGATGAAGGCGGTCAGCACCACGACGATGGCGCGCCCGAGCGTCACCGCCAGCATCTGGCGCGCGATCAGGTATTCGTAGAACAGCACGCCCGCGAAGCCGGCCAGGTTGAGCACGACGGAGATCTCGTTCGGCAGCGCCACCCGCCCGAGCACGTCGAGGCCGATCAGGAACGGGCCGGTGAGCAGCTGCGACCAGTTGTAGGCGACCATGTAGCCGAGGTAGCGGTCGCCGCAATCCATCGCGCGCGTCAGGTAGAACGCGACCAGCGGCCACGCGGTCCAGCCGATGACATAGACGAGGAAATTGACCGTCCAGCGCGTGCCGGACGCGACCTGCGCGGTGCCCTCGCCCGGGCCGACGATGGCGAGATAGGCGAGGTCGAGCGGCAGCAGCAGCACGGCGGCGAAGAACGAGCGCCAGAAGCCGTCGAGCGTCGCATTGAACGCCGTGGGCGCGCCGGGGGCGCGGCGCAAGAGGCCCCAGGCGCCTGAAAGGGAACGTGATGCTTCCTCGCCGAGCGTCATGGCGCTATATCGCAGCGGAAGCGGCGGGGAATCAAGCAAAGCGGGGCATGCCGAAAGCGCGCGCCAAGGTGATCGTCAAGGCGGTGCCCGTCGCGCCGAGCCCAGTTGCGCGCGTCAACGGCATCGGGATGCTGCGCGAGACCGGGCTCCATGCCGCGCTCAAGCGCTGGTATGCGCAGCCCGGCGACGAGTTCGAGACCACCCTCGACGGCTACGTGATCGACATCCGTCGCGGCGGGCTCCTGATCGAGATCCAGACGCGCAGCTTTTTCAGCATGCGGCGGAAACTGCTGGCGCTGGCCGAGCGCTATCCGGTGCGCGTCGTGCACCCGGTGCCGGAGCGGAAATGGATCGTGCGCCTCGACCGGCGCGGGCGCGAGATCGTGCGCCGGCGCTCGCCCAAGGCCGGGCGCATCGAGGCGCTGTTCAAGGAGCTGGTGAGCATCCCCGATCTGGTCGGCCATCCCAATCTCACCTTCGACGTGGCCATTACCCATGAAGACGAAGTGTGGCAGCAAACCGGCCGGCGCGCGTGGCGGCGCAAGGGCTGGTGCGTGGTGGGCCGGCGCCTCGTCGAGGTGGTGCGCGTGGTGCCGTTCGCCGACGCGGCCGATTTCGCGGCGCTCCTGCCGCCGGAGCTGCCGCAACCCTTCAGCGCGCGCGACCTCGCCGCCGCAGCGGGGATCACGCTCAACCTCGCCTATAAGATGATCTACTGCCTCCGCCGCATGCGCGCGCTCGAGGTGGCGGGGAAGCGCGGTAGAGCCGCCGTTTATGCGATGCCTGCGCCCACAGCGAACCGCGAAGCGGTTCTGCCCCACAGCCCAGGGTTGGCGCGCAGCGCCTACCCTGGGAATGAGCGCGGCGTGATGATCAACCCCGAAGGGGTTGTGCCCGCGGCGGTCCAGAGAGGCACAACCCCTTCGGGGTTGAAACGACGTTGACGACCGGGTCCCAGGGTAGCCGCTTCGCGCCAACCCTGGGCTCTGGGCCAGAACCGCTTCGCGGTTCGCATTGCGCCACTATTGCGCTGCGAACACGCGCTCCAGAATCCGCCGATAGATTCGTGCCAGGCCCTCGAGGTCCGCCACCGCCATGCGCTCGTCGATCTTGTGCATGGTCTGGCCGACGCCGCCGAACTCGACCACCGGGCAGAGCCGGCGGATGAAGCGCGCGTCCGAGGTGCCGCCGGTCGTCGAGAGCTCGGGCGTGCGGTTGGTCTCGGCCTGGACGCAGTCCGCGACCAGCGCCGAGAGCGGCCCCGGCGCGGTGAAGAAGGATTCGCCGCTCACCTTGATGTCGAGCGTGTAGGACCCGCCGGGGCCGAGCTCGGCCATCGCACGGTCGAATCTCTGCCGCAGCCAGGCGGCGATCGTCTTCGACGTGTGCTTGTCGTTGAAGCGGATGTTGAAGACGCCCTTGGCCTCGCCCGGGATCACGTTGGTCGCCGGATTGGCGATGTCGATCGTCGTGATCTGAAGCGTCGAGGCCTGGAAATGCTCGGAGCCCTGGTCGAGCGGCGCGCGCGCCACCGCATCGAGCATCCGCACGAGCCGGTGCGCGGGATTGTCGGCCAGGTGCGGATAGGCGGTGTGGCCTTGCACGCCGGCGACGGTCAAATAGCCGGTCATCGAGCCGCGCCGGCCGATCTTGATCATGTCGCCGAGCTTTTCGGGATTGGTGGGCTCGCCCACCACGCACATGTCGGGGATCTCGCCGCGCTGCTCCATCCAGGCCAGCACCTTGTCGGTGCCGTTGACCGCGTCGCCCTCCTCGTCGCCGGTGATGAGGAGGCTGATCGAGCCGGCGAAGCCCTTGCCCTTGGCGCGCAGGAACGCATCGGCCGCGCACACGAACGCCGCGATGGCACCCTTCATGTCGGCGGCGCCGCGGCCCCAGAGCTGGCCGTCCTTCACCTCGCCGGCGAACGGATCGAGCGACCATTTCCCCTTGTCGCCCGGCGGCACCACGTCGGTGTGGCCGGCGAAGCAGAAATGCGGCCTGCCGCCGCCGATGCGCGCATAGAGGTTGTCGACGCGCGCATCGGGCCCGGTCTCGCCGCTGCCGAACGGCAGGCGATGGCAGGTGAACCCCAGGCGCCTGAGCGCCGCCTCCAGCACATCGAGCGCGCCCGCGTCGCGCGGCGTCACGCTCGGCCGCCGGATCATGTCGCGCGCGAGGGTTAAGAGGTCGAGCGGTACGGGTGCGTCCATTAGGTCGTCATCCTGAGCGAAGCGAAGGACCTGGCGCGGGCGAGAAAGACTGTGCAACCGTTCAGGAAACTATATCCGCAGCCATCTCTGCGCACAGTAGTTCCTTCGCTGCGCTCAGGATGACGGTGTGGGAGCGATGGCCGCCAACTACGCCATCGGTCCGCCTTCCTTGGCGGTCTGCCAGAAGCGTTTGTCGCCCGGCGCCACGTGTGCCCAGGGCACGGCGTCGACCATGAAGGTGTGGGCGCGCGGCTGAATCGACTTGGGGTCGTCGAGCGTGCCGGCGAGGATGTGGATCTCGCCCGCCCAGCGCTGCCCCGCGAAGCAGAGCGGCGTGCCGCAGGTGGCGCAGAAGCCGCGCTCGACGCCGGGCGAAGACGCGTATTGCTTCGGCGCACCCTTCTCCCAGGTGACCGCCGGCGTCTCGTAACCGAGCCAAGTGGCATAGCCGGCACCGGTCTGCTTCCGGCAATCGGCGCAATGGCAATGCGCCACCCATTTGGGCTTGCCCAGCGCGCGATAGCGGACCGCGCCGCAGCGGCAGCCGCCGGTCCGGACTTGATCGGTTTCGGTCACGGAACGCTCCACGGGTGTCTGGCAGAATCTAGAGCAGGATTCGAGCGAGTGGAACGGGCATGCACAGCGTAGGGGCGCGCTGCGCGCGCCCTGCCTCCGCGTGCAAAGCGTCCGGCCGCCTTGCGGCAGTGCCTCCCCGCGGATCGCCGTGCGGCGGAGAGAGGGCGCGCGCAGCGCGCCCCTACGCGGGAGACGCTCGTCACACCATCGCCTCGCCGCGCAGGACCGGCACGCAATTGCCGCCGACGCTAGCGCGGATGCCGTCGGGTGTCCGCCGCGCCTCGACGTGCAGGAGGCTCGGGCGCTTCATCTCGATGCCCTGCTCGATCTCGTAGCGCGCGCTCTGATCCCGCGTCAGCGAGAGCAAGAGCGGGGCGAGCGCCGTGGCGGCGCTGCCGGTGGCCGGATCCTCCCAGGTTCCGGCGAGCGGCGCGAACATGCGCGCGCGGATGCGCGGCTCGGCTCGCGCATAGAGATAGAGCGAGAGGCGGCCGGCCAGCGCCGGATACTCGGCGGCCACGCGGCGGAACTCGGCGATGTTCGGAACGGCGCGCGCGAGCGCCGCGCCTGCCACTTCGGCGAGCACGAAGGATATGCCGACCGACGCTGCTTGCGGCGCATGCCTGGTGACGACCACGTCGCTCGCGCCGAGGCCGACGCACGCCGCTACGGCTTCGGGCGCCGTCATCGAAGCGCCGCAGCC
>SBBV01000504.1 GCA_005240015.1 Candidatus Odyssella thessalonicensis
ACCGAGCCGCAGCGCCGCATTTCCTCGTGCAGCAGGCCGACGGCGTTGTGCGCGGCGTCGTCGGAACGGAACGAATTGGAGCAGACGAGCTCGGCTAGCCCTTGCGTCTTGTGCGCCTCGGTCATCCGCACCGGCCGCATCTCATGCAACACGCAGCCCAGACCCGCGCGCGCAATCTGCCACGCCGCCTCCGAGCCCGCGAGCCCGCCACCGATGATGTGGATGGGGTCAGTCATGATCAGCCATATAGGCTCCATCTCCATCTTTGTCGTCCCCGCGAAAGCGGGGACCCATACGGCGCTTCCGCAAGATGGGCCTCGCCCCGCGCGCACGTCGTCGGAGACTCCCCGCTTTCGCGGGGACGACAATGATCGACGGGCGAAGTCGGCGCCAGAAACCTCTATTCCCGCATATAGGGCGGCGGGCCGCCGGCGAGGAAATCTTCGCGCGGCGGGGTGAAGACGTCGATCACCTCGCAATCCTCGGGGAACCAGGCCTCGTGCTCGACGCCGCCCGGGATCACGGCGATGTCGCCGGCTTTGCAGAGCCTGGTCTTGTCGCCGAGGCGGAATTTCATCTTGCCCTTGAGCATCCAGAAGATCTGCTCGTGCGGGTGCTTGTGCGCGTGCGCGTGGGCGCCCTTCTTCACGCTCCACCACACGATCATGCCACGGTCGCCCGAGAGCACCTGGCGCGTGATCTTGGGATTGATGCGCTCCTTCTTGATGGACTTGAGCGAGCCGAAGCCGGCGAGCGTGGGCATGGCGTTCCTCCCGAGGCGAATGTGGTTCTGCGAGTAAAGCACGGCGCTGGCGCGAATCGTAGTGGCGGGCTTCAAACCCGCCCCAACGCCGCTCAGAACCTGCCGCTCTGGTAGTCGCGGATCGCCTGCACGATTTCGGCCTCGGTGTTCATCACGAACGGCCCGTATTTCGCGATCGGCTCGTTTAACGGCTTGCCGGCGACGGCGCGAGCGCGCAGGCGGTCCGCCGTCGCCGACGGTGAGCGTGCCCTCGAACACGTAAACGAAGGCATTGTGCGTCGGCGGCAAGGGCTGCTCGAAGCGCATGCCGGCGGGCAGGGCCACGTCGAGATAGGTGGGCTCCGTCGCCACGGCCGAGACGGGGCCGCGCTGATCGCCGACTTGGCCCGCGATCACGCGCGCCGTCGCACCTTCCGCGGTCTTCACCACTGGGATCGCCTCGGGCTCGATGTCCTGATAGCGCGGGGCCGTCATCTTGTCCTTGGCGGGCAGGTTGACCCAGAGCTGGAAGCCCCACATGAGGCCGTCTTCCTGCTCGGGCATTTCGGAATGCACGATGCCGCGGCCGGCGGTCATCCACTGCACGCTGCCGGGCCGGAGCAAACCCGTGTTGCCCTGGTTGTCGCCATGGCGCATGCGCCCGGCGAGCATGTAAGTGACGGTCTCGAAGCCGCGGTGCGGATGATCGGGGAAGCCGGCGATGTAGTCGGCGCCCTTGTCGGAGCGGAACTCGTCGAGCATCAGGAACGGATCGAGGTCGGGCAGCGCCTGCCCGCCGATCACGCGCGTGAGCTTGACGCCGGCGCCGTCGCTGGCCGGCCGGCCGCGCACAATCAGCGCCGGGGCGCGGAACTCGCCCGCCTCGGCGGCGGGAACGAAGGGCCTGGTATCGGGCGCGCGATTGATGAGAGCCATGCTGTGCCTCTTGCCTGGAATTGGGAACTGGGCGCGCGGCAACGGCTTTTCAATGTTTCTCCAGCGTAACGAATGATCCGCCGGGTGCGCGGCGCGGGCGCGCCTGTGTTATCATCCGGCGAGGAGCCGGTCTTTGGACGAAGACAGCATCACCCGCCGCATCATCGAACGCGAGCGCGCGCAATCGAAGCGCCGCCAGCTCGCGGTGATCGATTCCGGCATCGGCGGCCTCGGTGTGGCGCGCGAGATCCGCAGGCTCTTGCCCGCGGCCGACATCGTCTATGTCGCCGACAACGGCGGCTTTCCCTACGGCAATCTCTCCGATGCGGCGGTCGTCGAGCGCTGCGCGCGCATCGTCGCCGCGCTCGACCGGATGCTGGCGCCCTCGGCCGTCGTCGTCGCTTGCAACACGGCGACGACGATCGCGCTGGCGTCGCTGCGCGCGCGCTTTCCGGTGCCGTTCGTCGGCTGCGTGCCGGCGATCAAGCTCGCCGCCAAGGTGAGCCGGACGAAGACGATCGGCCTGCTCGCGACGCCGGCTACGGTTCGCCGCGAATATCTGCGCGAGCTGATCGAAAAATTTGCCCAAGGTTGCACCGTGCTCTCGCACGGCTCGCAGCGCCTGGCGCCGCTCGCCGAGCAGCGCTTCCGCGGCCTCCCGGTCGATCGCGCGGTGCTGCGCGAGGAGGTCGAGGTTTTGACCAAGGCGCCCGGCTCCGCTGCGCTCGACACGATCGTGCTCGGCTGCACGCATTACAGCTTCGTGCTGGCCGAGCTCGAGTCGGTGGCGCCGCCCACGATCACGTGGCTCGATCCGGCGCCGGCCGTGGCACGCCGCGTGCAGAATTTCCTCTCGGCGCTGCCGCCCGATCCGCCGCGCACGCTCGCCGTGCCGGCCAACCTCGCGATCTTCACCGCGCCGCTGGCCGACGCCGACGTGCTTCGGCCGAAGCTGGCGGAGTTCGGCTTTCCCGAGATCCGCGTGATCGATTTGGTCGGGGCGGCGGCTCTCGAAGAGGCACGGACGAACAGGGATGATCACGGACGCGCACGCGCATTGGATCGGTCCGTGCGACGTCCATGTTCGTCTGTGTTCGAGGGCGGCGAGGGCGCGGGCCGGAACGCTTCCACCGGCGTTGCCATGCCCTTGAGCGTGTGGCGGCCGATGCTTTCGACGCCGTTGCCGAGCACCTTGGCGATCTCGGCGGAGACGAGGATGGGCTCGCCGAGCGATCCGGCCAGCGACTCGAGCCGCGCGGTGAGGTTCACAGCGGGGCCGATGACCGTGAAGTCGAGACGCTGGCTCGTGCCGATGTTGCCGTACATCACGTCGCCAACATGGAGCGCCACGCCGAAATCGAGCTCAGCGCCGCCCGGGAGCTTGCGCAGCTCGGCGAGGCCGCCGCGCGCGCGTTCGGCGGCGCGCATCGCCGCGCGCACGGTGACGCCGAGATCGTAGCGCACGCCCAGCGGAAAGATCGCGAGCACCGCGTCGCCGATGAATTTCAGGATCTCGCCGCCGGCCGCCTCGATCGAGGCGCCGACGCAGTCGAAATAGCCGTTCAGGAGCTGGAGCAGCGCATCGCGCGGCAGGCGGTCGGAGAGGCTGGTGAAGCCGCGCAGATCCGAAAACCAGATCACGGCGCGGATCGTCTCGCCGCTGCCGCGGCGGATCTGGCCGGTCAAGACGCGCTCGCCGGCCTTGCGTCCCACATAGGTGTCGAGCAGCGTCGTCGTGAGGTAGCGCAGCGTAAGCAGCTCGCTCTGCCGCGCCATGTGCGGCAGCATGGCGTCGACGAAGGCGAGCTCAGCCGGGTTGAAGCCGCCGGGGCGATCGGTCGCGAAGGCGATGGAGTGCCTGCCCTCGTCGGAAAACGGGAGATGCATCACGACATAGTCGGTGGCACCCTCGGCGACATACTCTTTGAGCACCGGGAAATCGATCTGTGCATGCTCGCCCGCGAGCCGGCGGCGCACCGCGGCGGCGCCTTCGAGGATCACGGCGATCGGGCTGTCCTTGATGACTGCGGTGTTCCAGATGGCATAGCTGCCCCACGCCGTCTTGATCTCGGCCCCGTCGCGGTACCAGCGATGCGCGACTCCGAAATGGTCCGGATGCAGCATCAGCAGGAACGCGGAGAACCGCAGCAGCGGCACGCCGTGCGCGACGAAGCGCTCGCAGGTCTGGCGCACGAGCTCGCGCGGCGAGCGGATGCGCGGCGCCTCGTGCACGTACCACGCCGTGAACGATGCAAGCGCCGCCGCGTAGTCGCGGTTGAGGTCGGGCAGGCGGAGGGTCCCGTCCATGGGCCCGACTCTGCCACGGCCCGGCGTACCGGCGCCACCGCCGAAGCAGCGGCACCGCGCCGGGCTCATTCCACCTCGCATCCTTCAGCGGCGGATGCCGTCGTTGTTGAGCGGCGGGCAGCCAACGCGCCAGCAGAGCTGGCCGTAGCGCGGCGAGTTCGCGCATTGGCGCCGGTAGTAGCACGAGCTCTCGGGCCGCGGCGGCGGTACCTTGACCTGAAGCGGCGCGATCGCGACGTCTTCGCGCGCCACTTCGGCCCGCGCGGCATCGGTCGCCACGACCGCGAGCAGCATTCCGGCCAGAGTGAGCATGCGGCTCATGCGAGCCTCCGCCGGTCAGTAGCAGGTCTTCTTGCGGTGGCAGATGCGCGTGCCCTTGGGCGTGCTCTGGCAGAGGTAGTGGTAGTAGCAGCGCGTCGCGGCTTCGGACACGGCGTCGGTTTCGGCGCAGATCTCGAGCGTGGGCACGGGAGCCGCTTGGGCGGTGCCGGCTGCGAGCAGGAAGCCCGCGGCGGCGAGGGCGAGGAGCTTGGTGGTCATTGGTCGTCCTTCGGTGTGCTTGGTTCCTCCTCTCCCGCCGTTATGACAGAGCAGGCGCGCTTTCGCAGTGACCTCCTCCACCGCGTGCGCGTGGTGACGACGATCACGTCCTGCCGTGAACAAAAAAGACCCGCCGTCGGGCGACGGCGGGGCGCGAAAGGTTGGCGCGGGGACGAGACCCCCGCGATATCTCAGGTCACGGCGATCGGCGCGTTGATCGAGCCGGTGGCGCCTTTGATCGGCACCGGGATGAAGATGTACACGAACTGGTACTTGCGGTCGCGGATCAGGTCGTTGAACTGCATGTTCTCGGAGAGATGGATGCCGTTCTTGGTGATCAGCTCGCCATGCACCGGGAAGGCGACGCTCTTGTCGGGATTCGGCACCACCTCGACGCCCCAGACGTCGGCGCCGACCACGCACGCGCCCTTCTGTATGCACCAGCGCGCGACCTCCACCCCGATGCCGGGCTCGCCGTTGACGTACTTGTCGTTGTTCTTCTGCCAGAGCGCGCTCCAGCCGGTGTTGAAGAACAGCGCGTCGCCCTGCTTGATGTCCTCTTCCTTCATGTTCTGCTTGGCGAGTGCCGCGCGCACGTCGGCCATGCCGATTTCCTGGCCGGCCTCCATCATCGCACCCTTGACGGCCTGCACGTCGAACAGGTGGCCACGCGTGAAGATCGGCTTCGCGTTTTCGATGCCGAGCTTCTTCAGGCCGTTGTGGCCGAAAATCTCAAGCTGCGTGAAGCCGTTGTAGTAGCGCATCTCGGCCTGGTCGCCGTCCTTGCCCATCTGGATGCCGATATGGCCGAGGCCGTCGAACTGAGTCCCGCACTGGCCGATCTCGGTGGCGAGGAACTCGTCGTTGTAGACGAGCTTGTTGCCGCCGAACGGTCCGCCGGTGGGCGAACCGACCAGGCGCAGGGTAAAGGCGCGGTCGCCGAATTTCGGTTGCGTCGCCTCATACGGATGTCCCATGCGGTAGATCTTGCCGTCCCTGATCCATTTGACGGTGTCGAGGACCTTCTCCGGGGTGATCCAGTTGAGCGCGCCGATCTGATCATCCTTGCCCCAGCGCGAAGGCCACCAATTCTGGCCGCCGGCCTGGGCCAGCTCGACGCGCGGCTCTTCGGCCTTGGCGGTGCCGGCCAAGCCGCCGAGTGCGAGCCCCGCGGTGCCGACGCTCGCGACCTTCAGGAAGTCGCGGCGCTCGGGCGAGGTCGGTTTGATGTCTTTTGGATTGCGTACGGTCATAGGGGTGTCCCTCCGGTTGCCAAACTTGTTCTTGTCCCCTTGCTTGCAAAAAGCATGCGGCCGGGTTCTGCTGCGGTCAAGGCAACCAATCGGGACCAAACACGGTTTCGACGCGGTAACGTGAACAGCGGCACATGAGTCTCTTCGATCGCGATCGCTCGGCCGAGCGCACGCCGGTGGGCGTCATCACCGGCTTTCTCGGCAGCGGCAAGACCACGCTGCTGAACCGGCTGCTCGGCGACGCGCGCATGGCGCGCAGCCTCGTGCTGATCAACGAGTTTGGCGAGATCGCGCTCGATCATCTGTTCATCGCGGCGCGCGACGGCGATCTCGTGCTGATGAAGAGCGGCTGCATCTGCTGCACAGTGAAGAGCGATCTCGAGGCGACGCTTCGCGATATCGCCGCGAGGCGTCAGCGCGATGCAATTCCGCCGTTCGAGCGCGTGCTGATCGAAACCACCGGGCTCGCCGATCCGGCGCCGATCGCCGGTCTCTTCCTCAATCATCCGCTCGTCGCGCACGACTATCGCCTCGATGCCATCGTCGCTACCGTCGACGCGGTGCACGGCGCCCGCCAGCTCGACGAGCACCAAGAATCGGTGAAGCAGGCCGCGATCGCCGACCGGCTTCTGCTCACGAAGCGCGATCTGCCCGAGGCGCGCGGCGAGGAACTGCGCGCGCGGCTCGAAGCGCTCAATCCGGGCGCCGCGATCTTCGACGCGGTCAGGGGCGAGGTCGATCCCGAGCTCCTTTTCGGCGCCGGCCCGTTCGATCCTTCGGGGTGCAGCGAGAAGGCGCGCGCCTGGCTCGCCGCCGAGCGCTACGACGCGCATGCGGGCCATGCCGAGCACGCGCATCATCACCACGATGCCCGCATCCGGAGCTTCAGCCTCGTGCACGACGCGCCGCTCGACTGGGACCGCTTGCAGCGCTGGCTCGGAGCGTTGCGCGCCGCC
>SBBV01000108.1 GCA_005240015.1 Candidatus Odyssella thessalonicensis
CCCTCGTGCGTGCAAGTCGAGGACTCGACGGGTGGAGACAGGGCGCGCGCAGCGCGCCCCTACGTGTGACACGCCTCCGCCTAATCGGGGTGCGCTCTAGCCATGTCACCGGCGCGTCCATGAGTTCCACCGTCGAAACCCTCACCGTCGCAGACGGCGAGGCCGATCTGCGCCTCGACCGCTGGTTCAAGCGGCGCTTCCCGGCGCTGACGCACGGCCGGCTCGAGAAGCTGCTCAGGACCGGCCAGGTCCGCGTCGACGGCAAGCGCGCCAAGGCAAGCGACCGCGTGCAGCCGGGCCAGAGCGTACGCGTGCCGCCGCTCAGGCTCGAAAGCGCGCCCGAGCGCCAGGCCGCGCCGGCGGTGCGGCCCGAGGATGTGGCCGCGCTCAAGGGCTGGATCCTGCACCAGGACAAGTCGGTGATCGTGCTCAACAAGCCGCCGGGCCTCCCGGTGCAGGGCGGAACCAAGAGCGAGCGCAACCTCGATGCGATCCTGGCCGCGGCCGCGAACAAGTTCGGCGGCAGGCCGTTGCTCGTGCATCGCCTCGACCGCGACACCAGCGGCGTGCTGGTACTGGCGCGCAACCCGACCGCGGCGCGCCGGCTCGCGGAGTCGTTCCGCGGAAAGGATGCACGCAAGCTCTACTGGGCGCTGGTGGCGGGCAAGCCCGAGCGGCCGCACGGGATCATCGATTTGCCGCTGGCCAAGCGCATGGGCGCCGCGGGCGAGCGCGTCGTGGCGCTCGACTACGAGGAAGGCCTCGATCTCGACGAGGCGGGTGCCCGCCGCGCCAAGACGCGCTACGCGACGATCGACAACGCGGCGAGCCGCGTGACGTGGCTCGCGCTGGAGCCGCTCACCGGCCGCACCCACCAGCTGCGCGTGCACATGGCGGCGCTCGGCACGCCGATCCTCGGCGACGGCAAATACGGCGGCAGCGGCGCGTTCCTGCGCATGGAGGGCATCGCGAAGCAGGTGCATCTCCACGCGCGGCGCCTGCGCATTCCCCATCCCGAGCGCGGCACGCTCGACATCAAGGCGCCGCCGCCGGCGCATTTCGTGCGCTCGGTCAAGGCGCTCGGTCTCAATGGCGAGGATGCCGATACCTTCGTCGAGGACTGATGCCGGCGAGCCAAAGAATTGACGGTCAAAACATGCGCTCGCCGGTCTGACAGGAGGGTGTGACAGCGCGCACAGCGCGCGCTTGGCGCCCTATGATATGGATCACACCATCGCACTACGGTCGTAAGGGAACCGCGGCGAGGCGCCATGGTCGCGCCATGGAAAACGCCGCGCGCCAGCCCATGCGCACCAGCGGGGTGGCTCGAGCCGCACCGCCATGCGCCGGCCAGGGAGCGTGCCAAGGGGCCATCTTCAAGCGAGAGGTGCGCCCATGCTTTCCACGCGTCGTCAAACCATCCTCACGCTCGGCGCCGCACTGCTCGGCGGCGCGGCCGTGCCGGCCTTGGCCGGGATTCCCGACCGCAAGACCCTGCGCGACACGCCGCTGACCCTTGGCATTTTCTCGGCGGGCATGCAGGCCCGGCTGGCGGGTCTGTCGGTCCGGCTGCACAACTATCGCTCGAACGGCGGGCGCGGCGGGCACGAACCCAACGCGTCCTTCATCCACTTCCCGGGCAGGACGCCCGACACTTTCGATATCGCGACGATCGAGCGAGGGGCGAAGCGCTACTATCTCAACAACATCGACCTCGAACGCTTCGTGGTGCGTCCGGCGATGGGCCGGGGTCTCAAGATGATCCTGTGGTTCGAGGGCCGCGGCACCGAGATCAAGGCACATTGCCGCGGCACGATCCTGCAATGCCCGGTCGGCCGCGACGACTCGGCACCCGATATCCAAGTCAATCACATGAAAGTCGAGGTCGTGTTCGGTCCGCGGACGTTCAAGGACGGCCTCACCTTCGTACCGATTGACATCGACTTCTCGGCGGAAATCCGCGCCGGCGGAATCTGCGGCGGCCCGGACATCTGCAACGTGCTCACGCACTACCGCGTGCTGATTCGGCGCGAGATGAAGCGTCGTTTCGCCGAGCGGCTCGGCACGACGAGCCAGCAGGAAGCCTTCTATACGGGTACGCGGGGGGCGCTCACGGATCTGCGCATCGGCACCGTCCACAAGGTCCGCGTGCACGGCAGCAACCTCGTCATCACCCACTCGCCGCGCAGCTGAGTGCGAATGGATATGCGGCCGGGCCCGTGCTAAAGGCACGGGCCCACCGCGATCCGTTCCGCCGATGCCCGCAACGCCGCTCCGCCTGGCCGTCTTCGATTGCGACGGCACGCTGGTCGACAGCCAGCACAGCATCATCGCCTGCATGGCGGCGGCGTTCGCGGCCGCGGGCCTCGCCGCGCCGGCGGCCGAGGCCGTGCGCCGCGTCGTCGGCCTGCCGCTCGCGACCAGCGTGGCGCGGCTCTGCCCGGCGCTCGGCGCGGGCGAATGCGCGCGCGTCGCCGAGCTCTACAAGCAGGCCTTCACCGATCTCCGGCGCGGCGACGCGATCGACGAGCCGCTGTTTCCCGGCGTCGTCGATCTGCTCGATGCGCTCGAGGGCGAGGGCGTCGTGCTCGGCATCGCCACCGGCAAGGGCCGGCGCGGCTTGCGCATCACGCTGGAACATCACGGGCTTGCGGGGCGCTTCGTAACATTACAGACGGCGGACGATGCGCCGGGCAAGCCGCATCCCGAAATGCTGCGCCGCGCCATGGCCGAAACCGGCGCCGATGCCGCGACGACGGCGATGATCGGCGATACGACTTACGATATACTCATGGCCTTGAACGCCGGCACGGCGGCCATCGGCGTGTCCTGGGGCTATCATCCGCCCGAGGAGCTGCGCGCCGCCGGTGCGCACGCGGTGGTTGCCGCCGCGCACGAAGTGCGGCCTGCCTGGCTCCGGGTCGCAGGCGCGAGGCTCGCGAGGGGGACGCCATGGTACGCTGGATCAAGCGGATCGTCCTCGGCCTAGGGGCGCTGGTGCTGGTGGCCGTCGCCGCCGCGGCCACCTTCGTCCTCACCTTCGATCCCGCCGCCTACAAGCAGGAGATCGCTGACGCGTTCGAGGGTGCCACCGGCCGCAAGCTGCAGTTCGGCGGCAAGATCGAGGCCGACATCTTGACGCTGCAACCGGCGATCACGGTGCACGACGCGGCGC
>SBBV01000015.1 GCA_005240015.1 Candidatus Odyssella thessalonicensis
CTCGGCGTTCCAGTGGTCGGCCATGATGGCGCCCACCGCCGCGTCGCCGATCGCCGGCAGCGTCAGATGGCTGATCGTCCACATGGCGTAGAGCTTGACCTCTTTGTTCAAGCCCGCCGCCACCCACTGCTTCATGAACGCGATGCCCATCGCACCGGGCGCGAACAGGAACACGGCGTCCGGCTTGACCGCGCGGATCTTGGAGAGATCGGCCTGGAAGTCGCTCTCGTTCACCTTGTAGAGCGAGCGGTCGACAATCTTGCCAAAGCCGTATTTGCGCTCGAAGCCCGCGATCACGTCCTTGCCGGCCTGGTAATTGGGCGCCATCGCGAAGACGGTCTTGAGCTTGTCGCGGTTGGCGAGGATGCCCATCGCCTCAGCCACCTGGTCGTTGACGAACGAGGCGGCGACGAAGCGCGGGTTGCAGAGCTCGCCCGCCATCGGCGTCGCTCCCGCATTGCCGCTCAAGAGCATCACGTTGGCGTCGAGCACCGGCTTCTGCACGGCGATCAGCACGTGCGACCAGATGATGCCGGAGACGACCTGGACCTTCTCCTGTTTGATGAACTTCTCGACTTCCTTCACCGCCACGTCGGGCTTGCTCTGGTCGTCGGCGTAGAAGATCCGCGTGGGCACGCCGGCCAGCTTGTCGCCGTCCTTCATCCAGCCCTCGTGCTCGAGGCCGAGCTTCCAGCCGCGCTCCATATGGCGGCCGATGATGGCGCCCGGGCCTGAGGTGGTGTTGAGGAAGCCGATACGTAGTTCCTGCGCGCCGGCCGTCGCCGCGGCGAGCACCGCAAGCGCAGTGCCGATCGAAACGGCAAGCTTCATTGTTTCCTCCGTAGCCTTGGGCCGCGCGAGCGCGGGATCCGCTTTGGGGGCGGGGCGCACCCTCCAGCGCGAGGGGCTGGCTAGCGGCACCCTCACATGCTAAATAGACAGTATACTGTCGAATTTGTCAAACTCGATTTTGGGGTGCGGTTTGTGCCTCAATGCCAGGCGAGGAAGCGGGCGAGGTCACGAGCGAATGCGAGCAAAGCTCAAAGCACACGCGGATACGGGGCACAGGCGCGGCGCGGCGTGGCGCGGCGCGCGCGCGTCCCCTCGGCCGGCGCCGGCGGGCCTCGACCAGGATCAGCCGTTCGATCTCTACAAGACACCGGGGCACCTCATCCGGCGGCTGCACCAGATCGTGGTCTCGCTCTGCTACGAAGGCTGGGGCGATCTCGACATCTCGCCCGTGCAGTACGGCGCGTTGATGGCGATCCGCGCCTTTCCCGGCATCGATCAGCGCGGGCTCTCGCGCGCGATCGCGATCGACCGCTCGAGCATCGGCACGGTCAGCGGGCAGCTCGAGCGCCGCGGCCTCATCGAGCGCCGCGCCGGCACGCGCGACAAGCGCAACAAGGAGCTGTTCCTGTCGGAAGAGGGCGCGGCCGTGCTGCGCCGCGCGCATCCCATCGCCTGGCAGATCCAGGACCGGCTGCTGCAGCCGCTTTCCCCGCGCGAACGCAAGGAGTTCGTGCGGCTCTTGACAAAGCTCGTCGAGTGCAACAACGCGCTCTCGCGCGCCCCGCTCGATTTGACGGGATTCGAGGCCGATTAGCGCTCACCCCCAACGTGTGAGAGGCCTCAGCGCTTCTCCGCGGCCTTCGCGCGACGACGCGCGTCGACGGCGGTCGAGGTGTATTTGAACGGCAGCTCGTGCACGGGGTAGGGCGCATCGGGCGGGATGCGCACCACGTCGCCTTGGGGTGTTTCCGCCTTCTTCGGCTGGATCGTGGGATAGGGGCCGCGCCGGCCGGCCGCGAGCGCCTCGGCCACGGTCGCGTATTGCGCAAGCCGCATAAGGTTCATGCGCGTCACGAACACGATGTAGAGCTCCTCGCGCTCGGCGGCGGCGAGGACATCGGTGGGCCGCGCCCAGAGATACTCGTCGGCCTCGCGCCCGCCGATCGGCGTCTGCCCCTCCGGCGCCGCGGCGGCGAACAGCGTCGAATCGAAACGGCGCGGCGCGAAATCGGGCGTCACCCAGCGCGCCCAGGGCACGAGCAGGTCGGCCGCCAGGCGCAGCTTCAGCTTGCCCAGCACCGCGGGCCACAGCGTGGGATCGCGATCGAGGTTTTCGCGATGCGGGAGTAACGCATCGCGCGCTGCGCCCGGTGCTTCGCCGCGGGCAAGCAGGATCGCACTCTCCTCGAACAGCTCGCGCAGCGCCGCCAATTGGCGCGCCGGCTCGAACGGCGCCGGCGGGCCGAGATCGGCGAGCGCGTGGAAATCGGGATGCGCGTCGATCGCCGCCACCTTGCCGCCCGGAAAGACGACGACGCCGGCAAAGGCCGAGGCCTGCTCGCGCCTGCGCTGCATCAGCACTTCCAGGCCCGCAGCACCGTCACGCAGCAGGATCACGGCGGCGGAGGGGACCGGGTCCGGCGGTGGCGCGTCGCTCATGGCGAAGCTTGTTGCAGGCGCCGTGCGGGGCGGTCAAGGTGCCGTGCGGAGGCGCCGGCCCTCGCTTCCCAAGCAATCGCTTCGCGATTGCCTGGGCCGCTTCTCTCCCACTTCGTGGGAGAGCGAAGATGCGCGCATCGACTTCTTCTCTCTCCCGCTTGCGGGAGAGAGAAGGGGCCCATTCGCGGCACGGCCGCGAATGGGAAGTGAGGGCAGCCGGCGCCGAGGAAGAGGGAATATGCGCATCGGCATCGTCGGCTTCGGTTTCATCGGCAAGCATCTCTATCAGCGGCTCATGCAGGGCGGCGAGCCGGGCCTGTCGGTGGCGTTCGTCTGGAACCGCTCGCCGGGCAAGATCGCCGGCGTGCCGCTGGGGCTCATCCTGCGCGACCTCGCCGAAGCGCCGGAAAAGCGCGCCGATCTCATCGTCGAGGTGGCGCATCCCGAAGTGACGCGCGCCTATGGCGACCGCTTTCTCGCCGCCGCCGACTACCTTGTCACTTCCGTGACCGCCCTCGCCGACGACGCGCTGCGCGGCCGCCTCGTCGAGACCGCGCGCGCCCGCAAGCATCGCCTGTTCATTCCGCATGGCGCGCTGGTCGGCCTCGATACGCTGGCGGAGCAGCGCCATCGCTTGGCCGAAGTCACGATCACGTTCCGGAAGCACCCCCGGAATCTCGATTTCGCCGAAAGCGGCATCGATCCCGCGAGCGTCACGGGCCCGACCGTGCTCTATGACGGCCCCGCGCGCGGGATCGCGCCGCTGTTCCCGCGCAACATCAACACGATGATCACCTGTGCGCTCGCGACCGTGGGCCTCGACCAGTGCCGCGCGGTGCTGATCGCCGATCCCGCGCTCGACAAGGCCTATGCCGAGATCGAGGCCAAGGGCAAAGACGGCTCGCGCATCGCCACCTGGAACGAGCAGCCCGCCACCGGCGTCTCGGGCAACGACATGCTCGCCTCGATCATCGGCTCGGTACGCGCCGCGGCGGGACGGCCGCCGGGGTTGGCGTTTGTGTGAGCGCCACGCCGTCGTCATCCTGAGCGAAGCCCCACGCGAAAGAGATCCTTCGCGCCGCCCAAGAGGGCGGCGCTCAGGATGACGGCAAGGGTCAATCGAACGCCCTGAACCTGATCGTGGGATCGCGCTTGATCTGCTCGACGAGCGCCACTTCCCAGTCGAGATAGTCCTGCATGTGCTGCTTCAGCACGTCGCCGGGGTGATCGTAGGGCTTGTACCAGACGTCGTCGGCCGCGGTGGTGGCGCGGTCGATGCCCTTCTCGACGGGAAGGCCGGCGGCGAACCAAGCCGCGTTGCCGCCTTTGAGCACCAGCACTTCCGCGTTTGGCCAGAGCGCCGCGACCTCGGGCGCGGCGCTCTGGCC
>SBBV01000052.1 GCA_005240015.1 Candidatus Odyssella thessalonicensis
CCGGGCTTGATCGGCTGGCCGGCCTCGCCGGCACGATGCGCGAATCCGAGCTTCTCCATCACGCGGCACGATGCTGTGTTGGCCGGATCGACGGTCGCCCAGATCTCGCCGAGCGACAGCGACGCGCGCGCCGCGGCGAGCAGCGCCGCCACGGCCTCCGTGGCGAATCCAAGGTTCCAGCGATCGGGCCGGATCGCATAGCCAAGATCGGCAACGCCGGGCTCGCGCAGACTGAGCCGCAGGGTGCCGATCACGCCGGCCGTAGCCCGTTCCTGGACGACAAGATCGTAGTGGCGCCGCGGTCTTTCGCGCGCGCGGGCAAGGCACAGCTGGACGAAGCCGCGCGTCGACGCCTCGTCGGGGGGCTCGATCGGCAGAAATCGGTGGAACGCCGGATCACGGTTATAGGCGTGAAGGGCGCGCGAATCGCCGGCGCGCATTTCGCGGAGGACGAGACGCTGGGTTTCGATCGGCAGCCGCATGGCGGCGCGAGATGCCGCCTCAGCTCTGCTGCGGCGCGTCGAGCGCGTGGCGCTGGATGAGCGGAACCTGCGCGACGGCGAACAGCAGCGTGAGCGGAAACATCCCCCAGGCCTTGAAGCTCACCCAGAAATCGGTCGAGAAGGTGCGCCAGATCACCTCGTTGAGGCCGGCGAGGAACACGAAGAAAAACGCCCAGCGCCAGGTGAGCACGCGCCAGCCGAGATCGCTGAGCTGCAGCGTGTGGCCGAGCAGCGGCTGCAGGAACGGTTTGTTGAACGCGAGGCCCGCGAACAGCGCCGCGGCGAACAGGCTGTTCACGATCGTGGGCTTCATCTTGATGAAGATCTCGTCGCGCAGAACGATCGTGAGCCCGCCGAAGATCAGCACCATGGCCGCGGTGACGAGCGGCATCAGCGGAATGCGCCGCTCCCATTTGTAGGAAAGCGCGAGCGAGACGACGACGGCGACCATGAGCACCGCTGTCGCCGCCATCAAGCTGTCGGAGAGCGCGCCGGGCTTCACCGGCTCCCGCGGCGGAAAGAAGTAGTCCCAGCCGATGTAGGTGAAGAAGAAGACCGCGAGCGGCCCGATCTCGAGCAGGAAGCGGCGCAGCGACGTTTTGGCGTCGGGCGTCTGCGGCTTGGAGCGGCGTTCGGACATCATCGGCCTTATACCATTTCAATCGTGCGGCGCCACCGCGCGGCTTCAAGCTCTCGCGAACGGTCCGAGCAGGCGCGGATACAAGAGGGCGAGAAACGCGCCGCGCAGCGCAGCGAACCCCGCGAACGCCGCCCGTAATCCGTGATTTCCGAAAAAGGGCATCAGCGCGTAACCCAGGGCGAGAAAACCGGCGAGCGCGAGGGCCATGCCATTCCGCATCTCGGCCGTGCGGGTGGCACCGATATAGATGCCGTCGAGCTGGAAGCACCAGACCGCGACGATTGGGTAGAGCGCGGGCCAAGGCAGGTAGGTGCGGGCCGCCGCACGCACGGCGTCGAGGCCGGTCATAACGTCGACTAGGATGCCGCCGCCAAGCGCGAAGACGGCGGTGACTTTGACGACGACGCGGTCGAGCTCGGCCAGCACCGCCGCATCGGCGCGCGGCTCGGCATGCGCCTTGGTGCGCTCGACGACGACGCCCGCTTCGAATGCATCGAGCTTGCCGAGATCGACGCTGAACGTGTAGGGCGCCCAGAAACTCCCGTCTTTCTCGAAGCGTCCGCCATGCTCGAGCACCCAAACCAGCTGGTCCCACGCGGCGGGTACGCGCGCGAGCCGGCGGCCGAACTCGGTGCGCCCCTTGCCGCCGCCGAAATCGAGTTGGATGCGCTCGCCGACATGGGGCGCGAGGCGTTTGAAATCGCGCGCTTTGGCAGCCGCGATCATCGCGGCGATGATTTTCGTCAGCGCTGGATCGCGGGTCGCCTCGTTCACCGGTATGGCCGATCCTTGCGCGCGCGCAACGCCGGGCAGCAGAGGGGCGATGGCCGATGTGGCGAGCAGAGCGACAACGAGACGCCGAGACGCTTGCCGCATGGATTTCCTCAGCCTCAGAAGCGCGCCGAGCCACAGCGTGCGCGAACCGGCACGCTAGCGCATGCCGCGCAATACGCTGTGAACGGCTTCACCCAAGGTCCTACCCCAAGGATCCGCGCGTCGGTCGTCGCCGCATGCGCGATCAGCGCCCCGCGGCGTAGTTCTGCATGAAGCGCGGATTGGCCGCGGCTTTCATCACCCCGTCGTGCTCGCGCCCAACCGCGCAGACGCGGCCGAGCGACCACGGCCCCGTGCGCTCGAGCTTGTGCCCGCGCTTCTCCAGCGCCTTCTGCGTGGCTTCGGGCACGCGATCCTCGATCTGCACCACGCCCGGCTTGGCCTCGCGCGGATAGAACGAGTTCGGCGCGTGCACGCTGTAGACGGCGGGCTGATCGATTGCCGCTTGCAGGTTCATCTTCCCGTGAACGTGGCGCAGGAATGCGAGAGTCGCCCACTGATCCTGCCCGTCGCCGCCGGGCGAGCCCCAGGCGAGCGCCGGCTTGCCCTCGCGCAGCGCCAGGCCGGGCGTGAGCGTGCTGCGCGGACGCTTGCCGGGTGCGAGGCTCGCCGGGAGGCTTTCTTCGAGCCAGAACATTTGCCCGCGCGTGCCGAGGCAGAAGCCGAGCTCGGGGATGACCGGTGAGCTCTGCAGCCAGCCGCCGCTCGGCATGCACGAAACCATGTTGCCGAAGCGGTCGGCGGCGGAGACGTGCACGGTGTCGGCCGCCACGAGTCCTTGCGCCGCGCGCGCCCGCTCGATGGCACCCGGCTCGCCGACACCGGGCAGCACGGGGATCGCCTTACCCACCAGATTCGGCAGCTTGACCGTGCGGCCCGGCAGGGTCCCCGGCCGCAGATCGAGCGACGCCTCCTTCGCGATCAGGACGCGCCGGCTCTCGGCGTAGTCGCGCGAAATCAGCTGCGCGATCTCCACGTCGACGAAATCGGGATCGCCGTACCATGCCTCGCGATCGGCCATCGCGAGCTTCACGGCCTCGATGAAGAGGTGGAGGAACTCGTCGCCGTTGGGGTCGAGGCGATCGAGTGCAAAGCCGTCGAGCATGCCGAGGATCTGCAACGTGATCGGGCCCTGGCCCCAGGGCTGCGTCTTGTGCACGACCCAGCCCTTGTAGTCGTAGGCGAGCGGCGCTTCGTATTTCGGCGTCCAGCGCGCCATGTCGTCGGCGGCAAGCACGCCCTTGTGGCGCTCGCCCGAGGAATCGAACACATCCTGCGTCGCGCAGAATTTCCCGATCGTCTCGGCGACGAATCCGGCATAGAAGCTGCGATAAGCGGCATCGATCTGCGCCTCGCGCCCGCCGCCGGCCGCCTCGCCCTCCTTCAGCATGCGCTCGAACGTGTCGGCGAGCTTGGGATTGCGCAGCAGGCTGCCCACCGCGGGCGGCTTGCCGCCGGGGAGGAACACGGCAGCCGAGCTCCGATAGTGCGTCTGGAACAGCTCGGCGACGCCGCCGATCGTCGTCGCCATCGCCGGCGTCACGGGATAGCCGTTGCGCGCGTAGTGGATCGCCGGCTCGAGCACGTCGCGCAAGCGCACCGTGCCGTGATCGCGCAGCAGCGTAAGCCAGCCGCCGACCGCGCCCGGAATGACCGCGGCGAGCAGGCCCGTGCCGGGCACGAGGCTCAATCCCTGGGCGCGGTAGTGCGCGATCGTCGCCTTGGCCGGCGCGGGCCCTTGCGCGCACAGCACTTCGACCTTGGCGCTCTTCGCGTTCCAGAAGATCACCGGCAGATCGCCGCCCGGCCCGTTCTGGTTGGGCTCGACCGCCTCAAGGCACAAGCCGGCGGCGACGGCGGCGTCGAACGCGTTGCCGCCGCGCTCCATCATGCCCATGCCGACGCCGGTCGCCACCCAATGCGTGGTCGCGATCATGCCGAAGGTGCCGCGCAGCTCGGGGCGCGACGTGATGCCGGGCGTGCGGCCGAAATCGTGGCGGGCGAAATCGCCGCGCTGCTCGGAAGACACGCTCATGGCTTGGCTCCCTTGACCCCGGGCTGGTGGTCGGGGTCGACGATCGTCTGCTGGTGCCGCTTATAGATGAAATAGAGGTTGCGGCCATAGACGGCCAGTGCTGGCAGGTTTGCAATAATAAGGACCGGCTGGACCAGCACGATGCCGGCCAGAAGCACCGTGGCCGCACCCGCGAGGCTCAAATACCAGAACAGGTTCGGGATCACGCTTTGCCCGGCCCGCTCGCTCGCCAGCCACTGCACGAGGAAGCGCAGGAAGAAGCAGGTCTGGCCGATCACGGCCACGATCTGCCACGGATTGCTCAGCTGGTTCCCCAATTCGACGAAAAAACGCTCGAACATTCTCACTTTTCCTCTTTGACGCCGGGATTGGTCGTGCGCCGCGCGAGCCAGGCGACGCCCAGGAGATCCCAGATGCCCGCCCAGAGCCGATCGAAGATGCCGTACTTCGAGCGCCCCTTGGCACGCGGGCGGTGGATGACCGGGACGGACACCGCTTCGCCGCCGCGCCGGATGAACAGCGCGGGCAGGAAGCGATGCATGTTCTCGAAGCGCGGCAATTCCATGAACGCGTCGCGCGGAAACATCTTGTAGCCGCAGCCCGAATCGGGCGTGTTGTCCTTCAGCACGGCGCGGCGCACGCCGTTCGCAATCGGCGAGACCTGGCGCTTCCACCAATTGTCGCGCCGGTTCTGGCGGTGCGCGCAGACGATGCGGTTTTGCGCTTTGGGCCCCTCCGCCTTCATCTTCTCCCAGAACGCGGCGATGAATTTGGGATCGTCCTGGCCGTCGCCGTCCATGGTGCAGACGATCGGCGCCGCCGCGCGGCGCACCGCCTCGATGATCGCGCGGCTCTTGCCGGAGGGCCGGTCGAGCGCCACGACGCGGATCTCCGGGAGCTGCGACTTCAATTTCTTGAGCTCGGCCGGGGTTTCGTCGCTGCTGCCGTCGTCGGCAAAGATGATCTCGAACTGGAATCGCCCCATGAGCGCCGCGCGGATTTCGGCCGCGACGGCTGCCACGTTCTCGGCCTCGTTGCGGACCGGGACGACGACGGAGAGGTCCATGCAGGCTGCAAAGTCTGATTTCAGGTCCGGCTCGGCGTTTGACCGTGCGGGAGGGCCGGTGTAAGCGAACCGCCGGCGGAGAGCGGCTGCTTAGCACGCTGCCGCGGACCCTGCCACTCCCGCTTTTCGCCACATATTCAAGCACTTCCGGAGCAAGCGCCCGTGCCCTGGTACTTGAGGGGATTTCGCCCCTGGCTTCTCCTGACCCTGCTTTGCGCGGCGCTTTACCTGCCCGGCTTGGGCCCCCTTCCCGCGACCGACCGCGACGAGGGCCGCTTCATGCAGGCCTCGCGGCAGATGATCGAGACCGGCGACCTCGTCCGCATCCGCTACATGCACGAGGCGCGCAACAAGAAGCCCGCCGGCATTCACTGGCTGCAGGTCGCATCGGTCGGCGCGCTCTCGACGGCGGCGTCGCCCGAGCGCTGGCCCTATCGTCTGCCCTCGGCGCTCGGCGCGCTCGCCGCGGTGCTTTTGCTGTTCGCTGCCGGCGAGCGCCTGTTCGACCGCAAGACCGGGTTCCTCGCCGCAGCCCTGCTCGCCAGCTCGCTGATGCTCACCTGGGAAGCGCACATCGCCAAGACCGACGCGGTGCTGCTGGCGACCGTGATGGCGGCGCAGTTCGCGCTGGTGCGCCTGTTCGTGGCCGATCGCGACGGCAATGGCGCGCCCGGCTGGGCGCCCTACATGCTGTGGGCTTCGCTCGGCGTCGGCATCCTCATCAAAGGGCCGATCACGCCGCTGGTCGCCGGCCTCACTGCGATCGGCATGTGGGTATTCGGTTTCTGGCGCAATTTCTGGCGTCAGGCGAAGCCCCTTGTCGGCGTGCCGCTGATGCTCGTGATCGCGGCGCCGTGGTTCGTCGCCATCATCCTCGCCGACCCGGATTTCGTGCGCGAATCGGCCGGCCACGATTTCTTCAAGAAGCTGATCTCGTTCCAGGAAACCCATGGCGGGCCGCCGGGCTATTATCTCCTCGCCTCGATCGCGACCTTTGCGCCGGGCTCGCTGTTCATGGGGCTCGCGGTCTGGTGGGCGTGGCGCCAGCGGCGCGAGCGCGAGATTGCGCTCTGCCTCTTCTGGCTGATCCCGTTCTGGCTGATCCTCGAGATCGTGCCGACCAAGCTGCCGCATTACATCCTGCCGGCCTATCCGGCGCTGGCGCTCGTCGTGGCGCGCGCGGTGCTCGCGGTCGAGGAAG
>SBBV01000005.1 GCA_005240015.1 Candidatus Odyssella thessalonicensis
CGCCGAGCCGCCGCGCGCGGCCGGACCGACGATCGAAAATCAGGCGCGCCGGGCCAAGGAAGACGACGTGCTCGAGATCCCGGCTTTCCTGCGCCGGCAAGCCAATTGAACCAAAAGCTGCAAACCGCCTAGGTGGAAACAGTAACACTCTGTAACAAACATTGATTTGAGCGGGTTAGCCCGGGTTGCTAGGGGTTTTTCGGCAGCACGGGCACCCGCTCAATTTTTTGCTGCTATCCATAACACGGAGCCGCAAAAGGCCCGGTGATCCTCGGGGTAGGACGGCAATAGGGGGACGGAAGACCGGGAGGAGGATCAGTCCGGACTTCCGTTGCATGTTCGGGAAGGACGCAACGAGGACATGGATAGGTTTGGGGACGGCAACGGGCGCGCCCGTTCCGCGTCAGGGTACGCGCGGCAGCGGACGCTGAGGCAAAGCATCGCTTGCACCGGGCACGGGCTGCACAGCGGCACCAAAGTCAAACTCAGTCTCCACCCGGCACCGGCCGATCACGGCATCGTCTTCCGCCGCACCGACATTCCCGCCGCCAAGGCCGATGTGCCGGCGCGCTGGGATTGCGTGGCGGACACCCGCATGTGCACGACGCTGGCCAACGATGCCGGCACGGTCGTCGGCACGGTCGAGCATCTTGTGGCGGCGCTGGCCGGCTATGCCGTCGACAACTGCCTCGTCGAGCAGGACGAGCCGCGCCACGCGATCGAGATCCTGCGCGTGATCAAGCACGGCGACGAGCGCCACTACGCGACCTTGGCGCCGGCCGCCGGCACCAACCTCTCCTTCGAGATCGATTTCGAGAACGCCGTGGTCGCGCGCCAGCGGCTTTCGGTCGATCTCCGCAACGGCAGCTTCCGCGAGGAGCTGGCCCGCGCGCGCACCTTCGGCTTCGCGCACGAGGTGGAGCAGCTCCGCCGCATGGGGCTCGCCCGCGGCGGCTCGCTCGATAACGCCGTCGTCATCGCCGAGGACCGCATCTTGAACCGCGAAGGCCTGCGCTTCCCCGACGAGTTCGTGCGCCACAAGCTGCTCGATGCGTTGGGCGATCTCTATCTCGCCGGCGGCCCGATCCTCGGGCGCTTCCACGGCCACCGCGCCGGCCACGCGCTCAACAACCAGCTGCTGCGGGCGCTCTTCGCCAACAAGGCGAATTGGCGCTGGACCGCGATCAGCGACGAGGACACCGGCCTCGCCGCGCGCGAGCGCACGAGCCTCGCCCAGGTGCTGCGCGCGTCGTAGGTTTCCGTAGTACCGGATAATGCGAAGGGGCGGGTTTTGGACCCGCCCCTTCGGCGCTTTTGCCCGTCGAACCTCACGCCGCGCTCGCCTCGGTGCGCGGCTCCGTGCTACAAGGCAGGTCCTTCGGGGTTCACTGATTTCGGGGTCACTTCCGCGATGAACGCCTGCCTTCGACGGACTCTCGGGCGCGCCGCCCTTCCCTTTGCCCTTGCCGCGCTCTTGGGCCTCGCTGCCTGCAGCAGCACGCCCAAGGAGGAAGACATCGTCATCGAGGGCTCGGTCGAGGACCTCTATAATCGCGCCACCGACCTGCTCGAGGCCGAGAACTACAAGGAGGCTGCGCGCTTCTACAATGAGGTCGACCGCCAGCATCCCTATTCGACCTGGGCGAGCCGCGCGCAGCTGATGGCCGCCTATGCCTATTACAAGGAGCGCGAGTACGAGACGGCGGTGACGGCCTTGAACCGTTTCATCCGCCTGCACCCCTCCCACCGCGACATCGCCTACGCCTATTACTTGAAGGCGCTCTGCTTCTTCGAGCAGGTGCGCGACGTGAAGCGCGATCAGTCCCCGTCCGAGGAGGCGTTGAAAGGCTTCGACGAGGTGATCAAGCGGTTCCCCGATTCGCGCTATGCCCAGGACGCCCGCAACAAAGTGGTCCTGGTGCAGGATCACCTGGCCGGGCATGAGATGGAAATCGGGCGCTGGTATCAGCGCCGCGGCCAATATCTCGCCGCCGTCAACCGCTACAAGATGGTAATCGACAAATATCAGACGAGCCGGCAGGTGCCCGAAGCGCTGCACCGCATGACCGAGAGCTACACAGCGATGGGCCTCACCGACGAGGCGCGCCGCGTCGCTGCCGTGCTCGGCCACAACTACCCCTCGAGCGAATGGTATTTCGACACCTACGAGCTTGTGGAGAAGCGCCCGGTCGAGCGCCCGCCGGCGCCGGCCGACGCGCGCCCGTTCTTCCGCCGCGCCATCGACTGGCTGTTCTGATCACGCGCAGGACTCGGAGCACGCGGAGGCCGCGGGCGGCTTGAATCACGGGAGCTCGGAATACAGGGAGATTCGTCCGCATGCGCCCTTGGCGCAGGCGGATCTTTCTCCGTGTACTCCGTGCCCTCCATGGTTCTAATTTCTTGCCCACGCCGCTTTCCCTGAGCCGTTCATGCTCGCGCGCCTTTCGATCCGCGACGTCGTCCTCATCGACCAGCTCGACCTTGCGCTCGAACCCGGCTTCGCCGCGCTGACCGGCGAGACCGGCGCGGGCAAATCGATACTGCTCGACGCGCTCGGCCTGGCGCTCGGCGCCCGCGGCGATGCCAAGCTCGTGCGCCACGGCAGCGAGCAGGCGGTGGTGACGGCCGCGTTCGAGCTCGGCGACAATCACCCGGTCCGCGCGCTGCTGCGCGAGCGCGGGCTCGATTCGGATGGCCCCATCATCATCCGCCGCGCCATGGGTGCCGACGGGCGTGGGCGCGCCTTCGTCAACGACCAGCCGGCGACCATCGCCCTTCTGCGCGAGGTCGGCGACCGGCTGGTCGAGATCCAGGGTCAGGCCGAGCAGCATGGCCTCGCCGACCCGGCGACGCATCGGCCCGCGCTCGACGCCTTCGCCGGCCTCGAGCGCGAGCTCGCCGCGGTCGCCGCTGCACATGCGGGTTGGCGCGAGGCGGTGGCCGCGCGCGACGGCTTCGCGGCGATGGCGAGCCAGGCCGCCAGCGACGAGGCGTTCCTGCGCCATGCGCTCACCGAGCTCGAGGCGCTCGATCCCAAGCCGGGCGAGGAAACCCAGCTCCAGTCCGAGCGTCAGTTGCTCATGAACCGCGAGCGGCTCGTGGAATCGCTGAACGGCGCCATGGCCGAGCTTTCCGGTGCGCGCCCGGTCGAAGCGGCGCTGCGCGGCGCGCGCCGCCACCTGGAGCGCGTGGCCGCCAAGGCCGGCGGCGCGCTCGATCCGGTGCTGGGAGCGCTCGACCGCGCTGCGATCGAGGTGGCGGAGGTGGTGCGGCTCCTGGAGAGCGTCGGCGCCTCGATCGAAGGCGATTCCTCGCGCCTGCAATTCGTCGACGACCGCCTGTTCGCGCTGCGCGACGTGGCGCGCAAGCACCGCGTCGACGTGTCCGGGCTGCCCCAGCTGCGCCAGGAGGTCGCCGCCAAGCTCGCCGCAATCACCGACAGCAGCGCCGAGCGGGCGCGGCTCGAGAAGCGCGCGGCCGAGGCGCGCACGGCCTATATTGGCCAAGCCGAAACACTCTCGGCGGCGCGCAAAGCCGCTGCGGCGAAGCTCGACAAGGTGATCGCGAAGGAGCTGCCGCCGCTCAAGCTCGAGAAGGCGCGTTTCGCCACCCGGATCGAGCCGCTGTCCGAGGGCGATTGGGGCGCCGAGGGCCGCGATCGCGTCGCGTTCGAGGTCTCGACCAATCCCGGCACGCCCCTGGGGCCGATCGGCCGCATCGCCTCGGGCGGCGAGCTCGCGCGCTTCATGCTGGCGTTGAAGGTGGTGCTCGCGCGCTCGGGCTCGGCGCCGACGCTGGTGTTCGACGAGGTCGACAGCGGCATCGGCGGCGCCACCGCCGCCGCGGTCGGCGAGCGGCTCGCGCGGCTCGGCCGCGACGTGCAGGTGCTGGTCGTAACCCACTCGCCCCAGGTGGCGGCGCGCGCCACGCACCACTACCGCGTCGAGAAGCTCGTCCGGGGCGCGGCGAAGACTACGACCCGCGTCGAGCCCTTGGCCGGCGAGAAGCGCCGCGAGGAGATCGCGCGCATGCTCGCCGGCGCCGCCGTCACCGACGAAGCCCGCAGCGCCGCCGACGCGCTGATGGCGGGAGGGAAATCGTAACGTCCGCCATTCGCGGGCTCCGCCCCACCCTCAGGCACTGGACCTCGCGCCGATTCGCACTCCAAGCCCGCGTCCCGCCAATCCGAGGCCGAACCACAGGGTCCAAACGCTCAGCACCAGTGACGCCGCGAGCCAGACGAGGTTGCCTACGCCGATTCCGATCCACATACCAAGGGCCCAGCCCAGAAAAGCGCCGACGCCGGCGGCGACGGCGATCCACGACGCCCAGGCAGGCGTTGCCGCGCGCGCCGAGTGAACCTCGTTGGCGGCGATCACCGCCACCGCCAGGGCCAGGAACATGAAGCCGGTGGCTTTTCCTTCGGCGAAGGCCCACCAAGCTTCGAACCTTGCCCCGTTCCCTGCAATGGCCGCATTGGTGACGACCGTCGCCTCCGCCACGGCCGTCGTCATGGTCCAGAGCGCGCCGACGATGAGCACGGCCCAGGCGGAAATCGCGGACGCTCCTTCGGTGAGGCGCGACCCGGCGGTGAGCACGATCAGGCCGCTCACGGCGAAGAGCGACAGCCCGGCGGCAGCGGCCCAGTGGGCGATCTCCCAGCGTAGCGCGTTCTCGGCGATGAATTTCATCTGCTGACCGAGATCCGGATCGATCGGCCCATGCAGGATGAGGGTTGCGGCCAGCAACGCGGCGGCAATCGCAAGCCAAACCCCTGCCACCTGCATTCTCGTCTCGACTTGTGACATTGAGACCTCCTGGCAAATGGCCGCCCCTCTCTTTAGCGATCAGTTGAAATGAGCGCATCGGCGGAACCACCCACGCCGCCGGCGAACGAGGCATGGGTATTGTTCTCCAGCGCTGCTCTAGGACGCCGAACGTGTCAGAGCAGCTTATGCCGATACGCGTGGGCCGTCGCCGCGGCCCGCGATCGGACACCGAGCTTGTTCAAGATGTTGCTGACGTGCCGGTCGACGGTCTTCTCGCTCAAGAATAATCCCGAGGCAATGGCCTTGTTGGTCTTGCCGGCTGCAACCATGCGTAGCACCTGCAACTCGCGCGAAGTGAGCCGATGACAATGGACCGACGGCGCCCCCCGGATGAGCGAATCCGCGCGGGCGACGTCCGGCGCCGCTCCGAGTCGCAAAAACGCGGCCCGGGCCGCATCCAGTTCCAGCGCGGCCCCCTCGGCGTCACCAAGCGCGCGGCAGGCCAATCCGATCAGCAGGCGCAGGCGCGCGGTCTCGTACGGCGCCTCGACCCGCCGCCACACGTCGAGTGCGCGACGCAGCGAACCGAGCGCGGCCCGCGCGTCACCTTCAGCCAATTCGACTGCCCCTCGAGCCTGCGCGGCCATCGCACCGAGCACACTGATATCGAAACTGCCCGCAATTTCTTCTAGCTCGCGGCAGGCGCGCTGCGCCTCTTCTCTATCGCCCGCTTCCAGCATGATTTCGATGTGCGCCGGCAGCAGCCGCGCGCGCTGCAGGCGATCCGTGGTGGCGCTCACGACGCGGCGGATCGCAGCGGCCGCCGCGGCGGTGCTTCCTTGGGCAATCCGCAACAGCGCTAAGCCGGGCTGCGGTTCCCAGCCCCATTGGCTTGCGTTTCGGTACGCCTCTTCGGCGGCACCGAACTCGCCGCGAAGCCGGTGCAGCTCCGCTTGCTGATAGAATGCGGCCGCGGCGGTCCGCTTGTCGACCATTGCCGCCGTGAAGCGCATCGCGCTAGCG
>SBBV01000267.1 GCA_005240015.1 Candidatus Odyssella thessalonicensis
ATGCCGCCCATCCGCGCGTCGCCGCGCGCTGCGAGCTGTTCGTGGCCGGTCTCGAGCTCGCCAACGGGTTCGACGAACTCACCGATCCCGCCGAGCAGCGCCGCCGCTTCGAGGCCGACATGGCGCGGAAGCAAGCGCTCTACGGCGAGCGCTACCCGATCGACGAGGATTTCCTCGCCGCCGTCGGCCGAATGCCGCGCGCCGCCGGCATGGCGCTCGGCTTCGACCGGCTCATCATGCTCGCCACCAGTGCCGAACGCATCGAGGATGTGCTGTGGGCGCCGGTGACGGAATAGAAAGTCGGTTTCACCGACGATTGATCGCGTGTGAGCGGTTGTTTGTACGTGCGCTCGAGCGGCCGCTGTAGGATTCGAACGGATCGAAAGGGTTCGAACCACCCATGTCAGCGCGAATCTCCGTCTTGGCCGCCGCTATCGCGCTCGCGGGCTGCACGACGCTGGAAGCGCAGCTGGCGCCGGCGGCCGAGCCGCTCCAGCGCTGGCAGCGGCATGACGCGGCGTCGCGGCAGACCGTCGATCATCGCGCCTGGGGCGTATTCCTCCAGCGCTACCGCGTCACTGGCGCCGACCGCATGGCGCGCATCCGCTACGCGGCGGTGACGGCCGCGGATCGGGCGGCGCTCGCGCAATACGTCGCGCGGCTCGAGGCGGTCGACGTCGACCGGCTCGCGCGGCCCGAGCAGTTCGCCTACTGGGTCAATCTCTACAATGCCGTAACGATGCGCCTCGTGCTCGAGCGCTATCCGGTGAAGAGCATTCGCGACATTTCGTTGCGCGGCGGCCTGTTCGAGGTCGGCCCATGGGGTGCCAAGCTCGTCACGGTCAAAGGTGAGCGGCTTTCGCTCGACGACATCGAGCACCGCATCCTGCGCCCGCTCTGGCGCGATCCGCGCATCCACTATGTCGTCAACTGCGCCTCGGTGGGCTGCCCCGACGTGCCGCCCGCGCCGCTCACCGGCGCCAACAGCGAAACCGTGCTCGACGCGGCCGCGCGCGCCTACATCAACCACCGGCGCGGCGCCGAGGTGCGCGACGGCCGCCTCGCCGCCTCGAGCATCTATCGCTGGTACCGCGAGGACTTCGGCGGCAGCGAGGCCGGCGTGCTCGCGCATCTCCGGCGCTACGCCGCGCCGGCGCTGGCGGCGCAGCTCGCCGGCATCAGCTCGGTTGATCGATACCGATACGACTGGGCGCTGAACGACGCAGGCCCGGCGCCTGGACAGTAGCGCGGTAGAGCCGCGCCAGCACGCGCGGCGGGACGCGCAGCGCGTAGAGCACGTGGATCATCAGCCATCCGCCCATGATCGCGGCCGGATGGCGCCCGTGGAAGCGGCGCGACGAGGTGACGAGCGGCGGAAAGCGCACGGAGGCGATTCGCCCGGCGCGGCGCATTCGGCGCGCAAAGTCGTAATCCTCCATCAGGGCCAGCGCACGCATCCCGCCGAGCGCGTCGTAGGCCGAGCGCCGCACGAAGATGCCGGAATCGCCATAGAAGAAGCCGAGCCGCCGGATCGCGCCGTAGAACCAGTTCATGAAGCGGTCGAAGCGCGTCTTGCCGTCGAACAGCACGCGGAAATTCCCGCCGACGATGCTCGGGTCATCGAGTGCGCGCAACAGCGCGCGCATCGCGGCGTAGGGCACGGCCGTATCGGCGTGGAGGAACCAGAGCACGTCGCCCGTGGCGGCGGCGGCTCCGGCGGCGAGCTGCGCGCCGCGGCCGCGCGGCGCCGCGATCACGCGCGCGCCGGCCGCGCACGCCACCGCCACCGTCGCATCGGCGCTGCCGCCGTCGGCGACGATGATCTCGTGCACCTCGGCTTGCCGCGCGAGCTGGTCCAACAGCCTCGGCAGCGCCGCAGCTTCATTCAAGGTCGGCACGATCACGGAGATCATGGCTTTGCCGCTACGCCGCGTCGCTTTGCCGGTCAACGCAATCCCGGTGAACTTCCCGTGAGGCCGTGACCTACGCCACAGCGCTGCCTATTTGTTTCGCTTAGATCCGGCGCGGTCATACGGCGCGACGGAATCCTCCGCCGCGCCGCGTATGGCTCAGGGACAGGGCACTCGCCGCCGCTCAAGGGGGCGCGGGCCCCCGCGGAGACGGCGATGAGCGACGAAATGAATGACCCGCTCTTCGAGCGGTTCGGCCCCATTGTCCTGCGCGTGCTGGCGCTGATCTCGGTGGCGCTGATCGCGGTGCCGCTCGGCCTCGTGGCCGTCGTGCCCTTCTTCAACTGAGTCCAGCTAGCGCGCGCGCGTCGCGAGCACGAGGCCGCCTATGATCAGAACCGCGCCGGCGATGTGGAACAGCCGCACGCTTTCGTCGAGCAGCACCACCGCCATGCCGGCCGCAAACACCGGAATGAGGTATTGGAACAGCGTCGCCCGCGTCGGCCCCACGCGCGCCACGCCGTGGTTCCAGAACATGTAGGCGCCGATCGAAGGGAAGAGCCCGAGATAGACGCCGACGGCCGCGGTGGTGAGGTCGAAGGTGAGCGTGCGCCCGCCCCAGGTCAGCTCGATGGCGCTTGTCACGATCGGCAGCGGCAGCGAGACCACGATGGTGACGAAGAGAAACACCAGCGGCGACAGCGTGGTGCGCCAGCGTTTCAGCAGCACCGTGTAGACCGCCCAGAGCAGCACGGCCGCCAGCACCCAGACGTCGCCGATATTGAACTGCAGCGCCGCGAACGTCTGCCAGTCTCCGCGGCTCACGATGACGAGCACGCCCGCCAGCGAAACCCCGACGCCGGCAACTTCGGCGAAGCCGATCCGCTCGCCAAACCCCATCGCCGAGAACAGCAGCAGGAACATCGGCGCTGCGGTGTTCAGCAGCGAGCCGTTGATCGAGGTGGTGTGGCTGAGGCCGGTGTAGGACAGCGCGCTGAAGCCGGTGACGCCGATCATGCCGAGCACGGTGAGCCGCCACCATTCGCGGCGGATCGCCGGCCAGGCGCGCAGCGCCGCCGGCAGCACGAACGGCGCCAGCAGCAGCCCGGCCATGCCCCAGCGCAGGAGGCCCAGCGTCTGCGGCGGCACCTGGAACTGGATCCAGCGCGCGACCGCCCAGTTGCCGCCCCAGAACAGCGCGG
>SBBV01000330.1 GCA_005240015.1 Candidatus Odyssella thessalonicensis
CCCCCCTCAGCCCCGCGCGAAAGAGCGCGCGGGACAGCTCCCCCTCAAGGGGGAGCAGCGGCACGCCAGGCTCACTCTCGCCTTCCAGCCTATTTCGCCCCCGAATGCACGACCTTGCCGTGGTTGTTGTTCTCGATCACGCGCACGACGGCGCCGTTGGGGTCGAAGCCGGCGCGCGTGTTGCCGAAATTGATCGAGGCGCCCTTGGCCCCGATCACGCCGACCCAGCCCTTGGTCGCCTGCATAGCCTCGCGGATCTTCTCCTTGTCGAGCGACCCGGCGCGCTTGATCGCGTCGACGGCGAGGTTGATCGCGTCGTAGCCGTAAGCCGGCAGCGAGAACGGCACCTTGCCGAACTCCTTCTTGTAGATCTCCATGAACTCCTTCACCTCGGGCTTGTCGGGGTCGTAGGCGTCGATGAAGGTCACGCCCTCCATGAGATCCTTGGCGATCGAAAGATAGCCGGGGATCGAGAGGTTATAGGAGCCGTGGATCGGCATCTTCATGCCGAGCTCGTGATAGGCCTTGAAGAACAGCACCATCTCGGGCCCGAGGATGCCGGCCTGGAAGATGGCGTCGGGCCGGGCCGCGCGCACCTTCTGCATCTGCGGCACGGCGGTGGTGGCGCCGCGCTGCACGATCTCGTCGGCGACGATCTCGAGCCCGGCCGCCTTCATCACCTCGCGGAACGAGCCGGCGTTGGCCTGGGCGAGCTCGGAATTGTCGCTCATCAGCGCCACTTTCTTGTATTTGCGCGCCTTGGTGAACGAGAGCAGCGTCGCGGCCTGCTGCGAGGCGAGCGGTCCCATCTGCCAGAAATAGGGATTCTCGAGCCGCTTGGTGAGGAAGTCGGCCGAGTTGGCCGGCGTGATGTGGAGCGTCTTCGTCTCCTTGGTGACGGTCTGCTGCGCTAAGGTGGCGGGCGAGGCGGTGTTGGTGAAGATGAACAGCACGCCGGCGTCGGCGAGTTTGCGCGCCTTGGTGGCCGACACGTCGACGATGTTCTGGTCGTCCTCGACCAGGATCTCGATCTTCTTGCCGAGCACGCCGCCCTTGGCGTTGATGATCTTGGCGCCGAGGATTACGCCTTCGGCCACCGGCTCGGCGTAGAAGCGGGCGCCGCCGGTCTTGTCGGTGATGAGGCCGAACTTGACCGTGTCCTGCGCTGCGGCCGGACCCGCCAGCAGCGCCGCGACCGCACATGCGCCGAACAGCCGGCGCGAGATCACGCTCGTCATTGTCTCCTCCCTCGTTGATGGCCCACGCGGGCCGTCTTGCTCTTTCGTCGTTCCAGCGTAGCACGTGCCATGGCCGCAAAGCAGCCACTTCGGTGCGGGCTCCGTCCCAACCATTGTCGTCCCCGCGAAAGCGGGGACCCATGGTGCCGCCACCGTGATGCCAGCGTTCTAGCGGGATTCCGGTGGAGGCGTGGGCGCCCGCTTGCGCGGGGGCGACAAGAAGGTGAGTGCGCCTCTCCCTACCGCCCCGTCCGCGCGAGCGACAGCACCCAACCCTGCATGCGCTTCTTGGCGTTCTCGATGTCGGCCTTGGTGAAGAAGTCCTCGGGCTTCACCTTGTCGACCGGATAGACCGGCCTCAAGAAATCGCTCTCGTAGCCGAACGGCACCGTGGCATCGATGCCCATGCCGCCCTCGAAGCGCGTGTTGGACGCCGTCCACTGCTTGTTGCCTGCGGTCATGCGCTCGGCCGGCATGAAGGTCTGGCCGCGCCCGCCCGGAATCGGGTTCAAGATGTCGGTCTGCGGGTTCACGCGCGTGGTCAAGCACCACATGATGTCGTCCATCGAATAGGGATCGACGTCTTCGCTGACCGCGATCGCGAGCCGCATGCCCTGCGAGCAGGAGAGGATCGCCGAGAGGAAGTTCCTCTGCCAGCCCTCGTCGATCTGGTGGCGCTTCTTCACCTGGATCACGCAGCCGCCCCAGTCGGTCATGCAGTAGGGGATCACGACGTTCTGGATGATGCCGGGCTGGAGCCGCTCGCAGAGCTCGAAGATCGCCGCCTCGCGCACGGTCGTATCGATGTTGTGGTCGTCGAGCGTGTGCACGCCGAGGCAGAAGATGATCGGCTTCGTCTCGGGCCGGCGCATCGTCACGGCGGTCACGTGGAACGTCGGCGCCTTGTAGGCCTTGCCCATGTAGCCGGCCCATTCCGGATGGAAATGGAAGCGGCCCTGGATGCCGGCGTCTTCCGACTCCTTCGTCTCGTAGCGCCGGTCCTTGGGATCGACATAGCCTTCGAGCACGACCTCGCTGTCGGCGATGGCCATCGCGTCGACGGTGCGCGCCTTGACGAGACGGATGGGGGCGCCCTGCACCGCGCCGGCGATGCCGATCTCGTCGCAGCCCTGCGGCAGGATCGCGTAGTCGAAGCCGGCGCCGGCCAGGAGCGTGCAAGCCGGCGGCACGCCGAAGCACATCGTGATCGGAACGCGCTCGCCCTCCTTGTAGAACTTGTTCACGACCTGCCACATGTGCGAGCCGGGCGAGATCTGGAACGTGCCGACATTGCCCCAGCGGAAGTTCATGCGGTTGTAGCCGAGGTCCGAGCCGCCGTCGAAATGCCGGCCGGTGACGCAGCGGATGCCCGAGCCCACGGTGAGCTCCGGCTCGTAGGTCGTGTGCCGGATCGGCACCATGTAGTCGTTGACGTTCTTCGGGCTCTCGATGACGACCTCATGGCAGGGCGCGTCCTTCTGCGCGATCTCGACCGGCGGCAGCGGCTTCCGGAACGCCTGCGCGATCGCGCGCACGCGCGTGGGGTCGTCCTTCCAGCCGAACATCTTGTTGATGACGCTGATGTCGCCGAAGAGATTGGTGACGACGCGGTGATTGGGCTTGCCCTTCACGTTCTCGAACAGCACCGGGCAGGCGCCGTCGAGGTGCTTCTGCAGGCCCGTGACCTCGAGATCGGGGTCGACCTCCTTCTGCGTCTCGATGAGGTCGCCCTGGGTCTTGAGCCACGCCAGCGTCTTCCTCAGATCGCGCACGTCGTCGGTCTTGGGCTCGGGCTTCGCCTCGGCCTTCTTGACCATCAGGTTCATGGTCGCCTCCTCCCGCTCGCGGACGAGGAACGGGGCCGCTCCGGCGCATGCCCTGTTCCATTTGGATAGAAATCTAAGTAATATTGGCAGCCGCCCCGGAAACTGTCAACGACGCCAGGCGGGGCCGGCACGAGGATTTGCGGTGAAGGCGACGCGAAAGAAGAAGTCCAACGGCAGCGCGCGCGGTATCGAGTTCCCGCCGCACGACAGCGCCGGCTATCTCGTGCGCGACGCGCACCGCGCGTTCCAGCATCTGCTCGAGAAGCGCATCGCGCCCTACGGGGTCACGCGCGGGCAATGGTATTTCCTGCGCGTGCTGTGGACCCAGGACGGGCTCTCGCAGCGCGAGCTCTCCGAGCGCGTCGGCATGATGGAGCCCACCACTGTGATCGCGCTGCAGAGCATGGAAAAGGCCGGGCTCGTGCGCCGCTCGCGCAGCGCCGACGACAAGCGCCGCGCCCAGGTCTGGCTCACGCCCAAGGCGAAACGGCTGAAGCAGCGGCTCCTGCCGGTGGCACGCCACATCACGATGCAGGCGCGCGAAGGGGTGACGCGCGCCGAGTTCGAGCTGTTTCGCGACGTGATCGCGCGCATGACGACCAACCTCGACCGGCTGAAGCGCTGATGACCGCGCCACCGCCCGACTCGAAGCTCGCCGAGCCGGCGCTCGCCGATGCGCCGGCGCGCGCGGCCGACGATGCGGGGCCGGCGCTGCTGCGCGCGTGGCTCGCCGCCGCGGTCCGCGCCGACCCGGACAAGCCCTATCTCGTCTCGGTCGAGGACGGGCGCGCGCTCAGCTACGGCGCGCTCGCGCGTGCCGCCGCGCGCATCGCCGGCGATCTTGCGCGGCGCGGCATCGGCGCCAACGGCCGTGTCGTGCTGCTCGCCAACAACTCGCTCGAGCATCTCGCGGTCTATCTCGGCGTGCTCGCCGCCGGTGCCACGATCTCGACCGTGCATGTCGAGATGAACCGCAGCCATTTCGACGCG
>SBBV01000064.1 GCA_005240015.1 Candidatus Odyssella thessalonicensis
CCGCGCGCGGCAGCGCGTAGTCCATGAGCGATCCGGCGAGAAGCTGCCCCTCGCCGGATCGCTCATGGACTACGCGCTGCCGCGCGCGGACAATATGCCGGCAATCGAGGTGGACCACGTCTCGACCCCGCAGCCGGGCACGGCGCTCGGCGTCAAGGGTGCCGGCGAGGCCGGCACGGTCGGCGCGTTCGCCGCAGTGTGGTGCGCGGTCAACGACGCGCTCAGGCCCTTGGGCGCGCGGATGGAGCGGCTTCCGTTCACGTCCGAGCGCGTGCTGGCGGCGATCCGTGCCGGGAAACGATGAGAGAGGAGAGGACGATGCGCGGCAAGCTGATCGAAGAATTCGTGATCCCGGCGCGCTACGGGCGCGCTTTCGTCCTGAAGAAGGGCCAAGTGCTGCGCATCCATCAGGTCACCGGCGGTCAGGTCGGCGACGTCGTCTTCTACAACGCGCATGACTACAAGGAGTGGTTCCACGTCGGCCAGAGCTGGGCGATCAACGGCATCCTCGGCACCGGCACGTCGAAGAGCTTCAAGCATTTCTATTCGAAGCCGCCGCGCGAAAACATCATGCTCACGACGGTCGAGGACACGCTCAAGAACCACTGGGGCAACAATGGCGGGCGCTGCTCGACCAAGCTCTACGAGCTGCGCGACAAGGTGACGAACCATCGCTCGTGCCAGGAGAACCTCACCGAGGCGCTGGCGCCGTTCGGCCTCACCGGCGACGACGTGATGGACATCTGGAACGTGTTCATGAACGTCGATCTCCACCCCGACGGCAGCTTCGAGATCCAGCCGACCAAGGTGACGAAGGACGATTACGTCGATCTCCGCGCCGAGATGGACGTGCTGTGCGGCATCTCCGCGTGCCCCTCCGACAAGGCGCGCACCAACAACGGCCGGCCCAACCCGCTCGGCATCAAGATCTTCGCCTCGTGACGAGCCTGCCGCCCAACATCGAAACGGCGAGCGCGCTGCTGTTCGACGCCGCGCGCAAGGTTCCCGACAACGATCTCTTCGCGGTGCCGCGCTGGCTCATGGACAAGTGGCGCCTGCCGCGTGCGACCGTGCGCTATCGCGAGGCGGCCGAAACGGTGGAAGCGCTGGCCGAGCGCTATCGCCGGGCCGGCTTCGGCGCCGGCCATCGCGTGGCGCTGCTGCTCGAGAACCGGCCCGATCACTTCTATCACTTCATGGCGCTGAACGCGATCGGCGCCGGCATCGTGCCGCTCAATCCCGACTACGGCGCCGACGAGCTGCGCTACGCGCTGGAACACAGTGAATCTGTGCTTGCCGTTGTTCTCCCTGAGCGGGAAGCGCAAGTGGCGCCGGTCGCCGAGGGGCTTGGCGTGCCCGTCGTGCTGAACACAGACATGGCGTTGCCGCCGCCGCGGCGCGCGGCGCCGGGCGGGCCCGCGGGGCTCATGGCCGAGGCGGCGCTCCTCTATACCTCCGGCACGACCGGGCGACCCAAGGGCTGCATGCTCTCCAACGCGTATTTCCTCGGCTGGGGCGAGTGGTATGCGGCGCAGCAGGGGCCGCTCGAGCTTCGCTGGGGAGAGGAGCGGCTCATGCAGCCGCTGCCGACGTTCCACACCAACGCCACCGGCAATTCCTTCATGGGGATGCTGATCAGCGGCGGCGCGCAGATCATCCTCGACCGCTTCCATCCGCGGAGCTGGTGGCAGGACGCGATCGAGACCGGCGCCACCTGCTTCCACTATCTCGGCGTCATGCCGGCCATGCTGCTCAACCTGCCGCCTTCGCCCCTCGACCGCGCGCACAAGATCCGCTTCGGCATGGGCGGCGGCGTGCATTCGGCGCATCACGCCGCGTTCGAGCAGCGCTTCGGCGTGACGCTCACCAACGGCTGGGCGATGACCGAAACCGGCGGCGCCGCCACGCTCGCCGATTGCGAGGAGCCGCGCCGCATCGGCCGGCAGTGCCTCGGCCGGCCCGACCGCCCGGGCCCGCCGATGGAGATCCGCATCGTCGACGACGCCGGCAACGACGTGCCGCGCGGCACGCCGGGCAATTTCCTCGTGCGCGCGAAGGGCCCCGACCCGAAGCGGCGGTTCTTCAGCGGCTATCTCAAGGACGAGGCGGCCACGGCTGCGGCGTGGAAGGGCGGCTGGCTCCACACCGGCGACATCGTGCGGCAAGACGCGGCGGGCTATCTCTATTTCGTCGACCGCAGGAAGGCGATCGTGCGCCGATCGGGCGAGAACATCGCCACCGCCGAGGTCGAGCAGGTGATCTCGGACCATCCGGCCGTGGGCGAGGTCAGCGTGCTCGCGGTGCGCGACGAGATCCGCGAGGAAGAGGTGATGGCGGTGATCGTGCCGCGGCCCGACCACAAGCCGGATGCGGCGCTCGCCGACGCGATCTTCGAGCATTGCCGGCGGCGCTTTGCCTACTACAAGGCGCCCGGCTACATCGCATTCCTCGAGGAAATGCCGACCACGGCCACGCAGAAGATCCGCAAGTCCGATCTCGGCGATCTTGGCGAGAATCCCGCGCGCCATCCGAA
>SBBV01000194.1 GCA_005240015.1 Candidatus Odyssella thessalonicensis
GCTTCGCCGTGTTCCCGCCGTTCCCGACGTTTCTCGGCAATCCGGTGCCGAGCGAGATGATCTACCGCTATCACGCCGCCATCGCCGAGGGCCTCGGCCTGCCGATCATCGGCTTCCAGTTCCCGGTCGCGTGGGGGCCGAACTTCCCGCCCGACACGCTGCGCCGCCTCGTCTCGATTCCGCAGTTCATCGGCTTGAAGGAAGCCTCGTTCGACACGACCAAGACGATCGAGACGATCGAGGCGGCGCGCCGCCTCTCGCGCAAGATCGGCGTGATGACCGGCAGCGACACCTTCATCCTCGAAGCGATGATCATGGGGTGCGACGGCGCCCTCATCGGCTTCGCCGGCACCGCCACCGACCAGATCATCCGCATGCACGAGGCCGTCCTCGCGCGCGACTTCGCGACGGCGTTCGAGATCTGGGGACGCTTGGGCCCGCTCGCGCGCCATTGCTGGCGCGCGCCGATCCGCGACTATCGCCCGCGCATGAAGGAGGTGCTCGTGATGCAGGGCGTGCTGCGCCACGCCGCCTGCCGCCCGCCGCAGCTCGGCGTCGACGACGCCGAGCGCGCCGAGCTGCGCCAGCTGGCGCTCGCCGCCGGGCTCATCGGCCAGGGCGGCGTGCGCGCGGCCGCCGGCGAGTGAGGAGGCGCGTATGACCGCCACGCGCTATGCGGGCCCGCGCACCCCCGCGCAGAGCCCGACCAAGCTCAACCTTGCGACGCTCGAAGCCGCGCGATTCCATCGCGAGGGTCTGCGCGAGAATTTCGAGTATCGCGATCTCGGCCTCGCCGCCGCCACCGGCGGCCGGATCGGCGGCAAGCACACGCGCGCGGTAAAACCGTTCGAGGCCGCCACCGGCTGGCACTGGCACGACATGGACGCGCATTTCATCTATGTGCTGCGCGGCTGGCTCAAGTTCCGCTTCGCCGGCTCGGGCGAGCCGATCACGGTCGAGACCGGCGCGTGCCTCAACCAGCCCGCCGGCGTGCCGCACAACGTGATCGACTATTCCGACGATCTCGAGCTGATCGAGATCAACCTGCCGGCCGACTATGCGACGGTCGACCTCGCGGAAGAGCCGGCGGCGCCGCGCCGGGGCCCCGGGCGGAAGCGGCGCTAGCTGCACGGACGGACACCGACGAACACGGAGAGGGAAACTCCAAGATTTGCCGTGTAGGTCCGTGGTAGTCCGTGTCCGTCCGTGATTGTCGGCGATGCTGTGAACCAGATCACAGCGCTTGCGGCCAGGTTGCGGTAAAAGCCGCAAATTCTCGCGAATGTTGCCCGGGGCCGGCCCAGAACCGGGCCCAAAAGGGCCAAAGCCGGATGTCAGGGATACCCGAGCCGCCGAACTCCGGCGCAAGCCACCGCCTGCGCCGCGCCTGCCATCATCCTGAGGAACCGCAACCATGACCCCGCTTCGCCGCGCCGCCGCTGCCTGCGTGCTGGCCCTCGGTTTTGCCGCCCCCGCGCTCGCCTGCATGCCGCCGCCCTATGTCGAGGATTTCAGGAAGCACCCGGTCCAGGTCTACACCGGCGAGAAGAAGCCGGTGGATTTCGCGAGCCACCCCGTCGCCGCGGCGCTGAGCGACGCCGACAAGGATCGCGTGCGCAAGGCGGTCGAGGCCGGGCCCAACTTCGCCGGCGCCTACCGCCTCGTCTACGCCCCGTGCGGCGAGAAGTGCAACGCGCTGCTCGTCGTGAGCCTTGCCACCGGGAAGATCATCCGCGTGCCGGTCGAGGACAACGCCTACGCCAATTTCCGCGCCAACAGCAATTTCCTCGTCATCCGGTTGCGTTCGGGCACGACGAGCTTCTACCTGTTCGATGGCCGCAATTTCGTCCCGGCCAAGGGCAGCAGCCAGTCGGAGTCGTAGTCGTTAAAGCGAGGGCGGCGAGCCCCCTGCGCTGCCTCCATCCTTCGAGACGGTGCGAACGCAAGGGCGCGTTCGCACCGCCCCTCAGGATGAGGCTGTTTCTTGCATACGAATTATAGCCTCATCCTGAGGTGCGCGGCGCGCGCGCCTTCGCGTGCGCCGAGCCTCGAAGGATGAGATGCCGGTACGAGCCTTGCCGCGCGTCACGCCGCCGGAAACGCGATCGTGCTCATCAGCGCGAGCGCGGGCTGGCGCGAGTCGAGGCGGGTGTGCTGCACGACGATCGGCACGTCCGCCTCGATGAGGCTTGCGAAATCGGTGTCGCGTGGAATCGAGGCCGGGTCGGAGAGATCGTTGAATTTGATGTGGCGCGTCCGCCGCGCCTTCACCGCGAGGCGGAACGGCCCGGCCGGATCGCGATCGGCGAAGAACACGGTGATGCGCACATCGGCGTCGCGCGCGCCGGCATTCAAGATGCACACGGTCTCGTGGCTGATGAGCGCCGGCGTGGTGCCGGTGCTGCCGCTCGGAATGTAGCCCTCGGCGATCGCCCACGCCGTGGCGCCGATCGGATCTGCCATTTTGCTCTCCCTCAGCCTTCGCCTTCGAACCCAGGATAGAGCGTCATGCCGCCGTCGACGAACAGCGTCGTGCCGGTGACATAGTCGCTGTCGTCGGAGGCGAGCCACACGGCGGCGCGCGCCACGTCCTCGGGCTCGCCGATGCGTCCGTAGGGCACGAGCTCGAGCAGCGCCTCGAGCGCCGCCGGCGTCGCCCACGCGGCGCGGTTGATGTCGGTGCGGATGGCGCCGGGCGCGATCGAATTCACGCGAATCTTCTCCGCCGCGACCTCCTGCGCGAGGCTCTTCATCATCAGCATCACGCCGCCCTTGGAGGCCGCGTAGTTCACGCGATAGGCCCAGGGGATCACCTCGTGCACCGAGCTGATGCAGATGATCTTGCCGAGCGCGCGCAAGGGCGGCGGCGCTTGTTTGCGCGCGCGAAACGCGCGAATCGCGGCGCGCGCACACAGGAACTGGCCGGTCAGATTCACGTCGAGCACCGCGCGCCAGTCGGCGAGCGTCATCTCGGCGATCGGCGCGTCGCGCTGGATGCCGGCATTGGCGACGAGGATGTCGAGCGTGCCGAAACGCTCGAGGAACGCGGCGAACATCGCCTCCACTTGGCGCTCGTCGGTGACGTCGGCATGGAACGCCGCCGCCTCGCCGTGCTTCACGATCTCGGTCACGACCCGCTCGGCCGCCTTGCGGTCGCTTCGGTAGTTGACGCCGACGGCGGCACCCGCGGCGCCAAAGGCGAGCGCGATCGCGCGCCCGATGCCGCTGCTGGCGCCAGTCACCAGCGCCGTCTGGCCGCGCAAGATGCGATTGACTTGGGGCATTCGACCGCGCGCGCGTAGTTCGCCGGAAACAGCGCCACATGGCGCTGCGACAAGAACGATTCGGCTTCGCGCTGGTGCCCCCGCGCGCCGCGGCGCGCGTGCTGTTTCAGTGCTTCGGGCGCGAATCGGCCAGCGGCTTCAGCGCGTGAACGCGGCGAATGAGCGCCGCGACCTGACGGCCGAAATCGTTGCCGAGCTTGTCGGCGTCCGCGGCCGCATGATCCAGCAACTCGCGGATCTGCCGTTTCGTGCGCGCGTCGCGCGCCGCGAGATTGCGCAGCAGGTGCACGACGATGAGAAACGCAGCCGCGCCGTAGACCTCCGGCTCGGCCTCGATCTGATGAATGGCCAAATGAAGTGCCTCTTCCCGCTCTAATTTGCGTTAGAATTTACTAAGCAAGTTCACAGGTTCATTGATATATATCAATGAGAGGGTGCGACATGAGGCGCGGGCATCCGTGCCCGGCACGTCTCCACACGCATCGGTTGGGCGAGAGCCTGCGGGAACGCGTATGGTGCGACTCGCCGCTCGGTGCGGCGCAGAATCCTGGGGAGGGAACCATGACACCCGTTCTATCGCTGCTGGTCTGGTCGGTCGTGCTGATGTTCGCGCAGATGCTGATCGCGGTGTCCGGCGCCACGCTTCAGGTCGGCCTCGTGAAACTCGCCGGCAATCGCGAGGACCTGCCGGCGATCACCGGCTGGGCCGGCCGTGCGCAGCGCGCGCATCGCAACATGATCGAGAATCTCGTCCTGTTCGCGGCACTCGTGCTGGTGGCGCATGTCACCGGCAAGGCCAACGCGACGGTTCTGCTCGGCGCGCAGCTGTTCTTCTGGGGCCGGCTCGCCTATGCGCTCGTCTACCTCGCCGGCATCCCGTGGTTGCGCACCGGCGTGTGGCTGGTCGCGGTGGTGGGGATGATCCTGATCTTCATTCAGATCATCCGTTAGAGGCGAACCGCCCCTACGCGGTTTCGCCCTCGGCCCAGAGGCGCGCGGCGCCGCGCACGCCGCTCGAATCGCCGTGCTTGGCAGGGACGAGGCGCGTCGCGATGCGGTCGGAGAAGATGGGCGGGCCCCAGAGTCGCGGCACGTCGGCATAGAGTGCCGCGACGTTGGAGAGCCCGCCGCCCAGCACGATGACCTCGGGATCGAGGATGTTGACGATCATGCCGAGCGCGCGTGCGAGGCGCTCCTCGTAGCGCGCGAGCACGTCGCGCGCGGTGGCCTCGCCCTCGGCGGCGCGTCGCGCGATCTCGCCGCCGGACAGCGCCGCGCCACCGGCCGCGGCGCCCGCAATTGCGGCGTAGTCGCGCTCGAAGGCGGGGCCCGAGAGGAAGGTTTCGATGCAGTCGGCGCGCCCGCACCAGCAATAGCGCGGCGGGCCATCGGCGGCGCTGCGCCCGGGCAGCGGCACATGGCCCCACTCGCCGGCCACCGCGTTGACGCCGTTCACCACGTGCCCGCCCACCACGACTCCGCCGCCGACGCCGGTGCCGAGGATCACGCCGAACACCGGGTCGGCGCCGGCGGCGGCACCGTCCACCGCCTCGGAGAGCGCGAAGCAGTTCGCGTCGTTGGCGATGCGCACCTTGCGCCCGAGCCGCGCCTCGAGATCCTGCTTGAGCGGCTCGTCGTTGAGCCAGGTGGAGTTGCCGTTGCGGATGAGCCCGCTGAGCGGCGAGATCGAGCCGGGAATGCCGATGCCGACCGTGCCGATGGCGCCGAGCTCGTGCTCGGCCGCGTCGACGAGCCCGCCGATCGCCTCGATCGTGCCGTCATAGTCCTCGCGCGGCGTCGCCACGCGCCGGCGCAGCAGCTCGCGCCCGCCGCCTTCGCCGCCCATGGCGACGATCTCGATCTTGGTGCCGCCCAGGTCGATGCCGAGGCGGAGGACTTGCTTCGGATCGGCGTGGCGGCGGGAGCGGCGTTTGGTTCCGGCTTGCGGCATGTGCGGCGATGTTAGCGCAGGCGCGCCTGAAGCGCACTGAACCTCCAACGCGCAAGGAGGCGCCCGCGTTCCGCGCGGGCGCCGCTAGCCGATCAGAATCCCGTCGATGCCGAAGCGCTCAGGCGAGGTTCTGCTTAAAGAACGCGATCGTCCGCTCCCAGGCGAGCTTGGCGGCCGCCTCGACGTAGCGCGGCGTCGAGTTGTTGTGGAAGCCGTGCTGCGTGCCGGGATAGGTGTGGATCTCGTATTTCACGCCGGCCGCCTTCGCCGCCGTCTCGAAGGCCGGGTACATCGAATTGATGCGTTCGTCGTTCTCGGCCAGCTGGATCAGCAGCGGCGCCTTGATCTGCGGCACCTTCGCGGTCTCGGGCGCGGCGCCGTAGAACGGGACGGCGGCATCGAGGTCGGCGCCCAGCGTCACCGCGAGGAAGTTGGTCGTCCCGCCGCCCCAGCAGAAGCCCGTCACGCCGAGCTTGCGGTTCGAGGCTTCGTGCGCCTTCAAGTAGCGCGCGCTGTTGAGCATGTCGGTGCGCAGCTTGCCCTGGTCGAGCTTGGCCTGCATCGCGCGGCCGTCGTCGTCGTTGCCGGGATAACCGCCGACCGGCGCGAGGCCGTCGGGGGCGAGCGCCAGGAAGCCCTCGGTCGCAGCGCGGCGCGCCACGTCCTCGATGTAGGGATTGAGCCCGCGATTCTCGTGGATCACGAGCACGGCGGGGTAGGAGCCGGCCTTGCTCGGCTGCACGAGATAGCCGCGCATCGTGCCCGAGCTGCCGCCGGGCGAGGGATAGGACACGTAGCGCGCCTTGATGCGCTCGTCGGTGAACGAAACCATCTGCGCGCGCGCATAGCGCGGCAGCAGCGCCTGCGCCATGGCGAGGCCGCCCACGGTCACGACCGCGGCGCGCTGCAGGAACTCGCGGCGGTCGATGCGGCCGTGACAGTATTCGTCATAGAGATCGAACACGCGCTGATCGATCTCGCTTTGGGTCCATTCCCGCGCGTCGGGCGCGAGAGTCGACACGTCCGCCCCAACCTGTTCCGCCATTGCCGGATCCTCCCTGAGCCAGGGCCGGCACTGTAGCGCAGAGCATCCGCTCGCGAAAACGGCACGCGGACTTTCGCCACATCGATCACGAGGTTCTGAAGAGCGGCGCTCCCCGCGCAAGGACGTCGCCCGCACATCACGGGTGCGCCGGAGGAAGGCCCGTCCTCATGTCAGAGAAAAATTGGCGCGCCCGAGAGGATTCGAACCCCTAACCCCCAGATCCGTAGTCTGGTGCTCTATCCAGTTGAGCTACGGGCGCTTGCCGGCCGATGTCGCGTGCCCGCGAGTGCGGATGCGCTCATATCGGCATGCGCGGGCGGCCGCGCAAGGGGCGGCCCGCGAGGGCGCGGACATTAGCCGCGAGACCCCGGCGAGTCCAGGGCGTGTGACCGGCTTCGCGGCGAGACCGCTTGCGCCAGTGTACGGCCGCAGACCGGCCTTGCTCCCCCCGCAGCGGCTTGGCAAGCTTCGGCGACGCTGCAATCCGCGGCGGGTCGGAGGGGGCTACGTCATGTCGCACCGGGCGGTCGTCGTTGCCGGCATTGCCCTGGCACTGCTCGCGGGCTGCGCCGAGGTCGACCGCGTCACCTTCATTGCGCTGGTCGGCGAGGCGCCCGGCGACAAGCCGCTCTACACGGGTCTCGGTCCCTCGGCGCGCCTGGCGCGCGGCTATCCGCGAATTCCCGAGCCCGGCTATCGCCCGCCCGTGCTGCCCGATGCGCCGGCGGCGCCGCCCGCCGGCGACGCGGCGCGCGCGGCCCGCCAGGAATTGAGCGACCGCGCGAGCGACTACGAGCTGCGCGCGCGCTATCTGCGCCTCAACGCCGACGAGTATCTCGCCGCGGCCGGCCCGCTGCGGCCCACCGTGGGTCAGCCGCTGCCGCGTTTGGGCGGGCAGGTCCAGGCCCGGCTCGTCTCGGCGCGCCAGGCGCTGGCGCGGATCCAGGGCGACGTGCTGTCGCTGCACGGCGTGATCCAGCGCGGCGAGCAGGCCAAGGCCCAGGCCGAGCGCGCGCTGGCGGCGCTCAGGGCGGGCGGCGCCACCAATACGGACCAGGTCGTGAGGCCGCTCGCCGACGGCATCGCGGCGATGGATCGCATGCTGAAGGACGGCGACGTGGTGGTGGGCGCCTTCGTCGAGTGGATGGCCGAGCAGCGCAGCGCCCTCGACGGCTTCGAGGACGAGGTCCGCCGCGGCGTCGCCGCCGGCCCGGCGATCCTGCAGCGCGAATCGATCATCCAGTAGGCGCGCGGACAATCACGGACGGACACGGACGCGCACGGACGTCAACGGAATGCGCCCAGCTCGCCGTCCGTGATTGTCCGTGCAAGTCCGTGCTCGTGCGTGCGCGCGCGTCCATGCATGGCCCCCTTCCGCTCCGCGCGTGGACGGCGCGGGCGCGGCTGCGCTATAGCTCCCGCGCGATCATGAGCGAAGCCGCCAACGAAAGATTCCACAAATCCTTCCCGGTCTCGTGGCAGGAGCTGCAC
>SBBV01000006.1 GCA_005240015.1 Candidatus Odyssella thessalonicensis
CTTCGCCGGTCTCGCGATCGTGGCGGCAGTGGCGCTGGCGATCGGCCTCGCGCTCATTCCGGGCGCCCAGGACCGCGTCGAGCGCGTGGCGCTCTGGAGCGGCGTCGGCGCGCTGCTGCTGCTCGCGATCGCTGCAGCCTGGCTCTATCTCCGCCGCTATCTCGCGCAGCCGCTCGACGCGGTCCTGGGCGCCCGGAATGAGCGCGAGGCCGATCGCCAGCGCCACTGCCGCCACGATCGCGAGACCGGCGAAGACGCGGCCCAGCAGCCTACCCGGATCGCCTGGTCCCGCCGTGCCTGCCGCCATCGTGCTCGCTCAGCTCGCCCCGGCTTTGAGGATTTCGCGCACCTTCGCCATCAGCTCGCGCGTCGAGAACGGCTTGGTGATGTAGTCGTCGGCGCCCATGGCGAGGCCCTTCTCGCGCTCGACGTCGCGTCCGCGCGCGGTCAGCATGATGATCTTGATGCTCTTCCAGCGCGGATCGGCGCGCACGCGCTGACACACGTCGTAGCCGTCGGGCGGCGGCATCATCACGTCGAGCAGCAGCAGATCGGGCTTCTTGTCGGCGAGCGCCACGAGCGCCTCCTCGCCGTCGCGCGCGGTGCGCACCTCGAAGCCCGCGTTCTTCATCATGAACTCCAGCGCCAGGAGAATGCTGGGCTCGTCGTCCACGACTAGAACCGATTGCGCCATGACGTCTCTCCTCCCCCAGCCCGCGCGGATCTGGCGTCCGCCTCGGGCTCGTTCCTCATCTAGCATAAGCCAGTTTCGGCGCCGCGCCACCGATTCCGCGCCCGCTTGCGGCGCGGCGCCGGCGGCCGTAGCTTGACGCCACGGCCGATCAGGCGGCCGCCCGTCCGCGGGAAGGGCTCAGCCCACCGATGCGAATTTCGTTGCCACGACCTTTTCCTGCCCGCATGCGGACACCGGGCGCTTCATAGGAAAGGGTTCGCCATGTCCGCGCAAAATGCGCCGCGCCGGTTCTTGCCGGCCAAGCCGTCCAAGGAACATCTCCGCAAACAGGCCAAGCGCTATGCCGACGCGCACAAGCTGCGCCTGGCCGAAGGGCAGCGCCGCCTCGCCGCCGAATATGGCCATCGCGACTGGGCCGCGCTGATGCACGCGATCGACGCGCTGTTGCGCGGTTCCTCCGCGGCGCCGAGCGCGCCCGCCGCCGCTTCGCCATCTCCGCTCTCGATCACGGCCGCGCGCGGCGACGAAGCCGCCGTGCGGCAGCTGCTCGCCGAAGGTGCCGCGCCCGATGGCAATCCCGGCGAGATCGACACGCCGCTCTGCCGCGTCTGCGAGAGCGGCGCGCCCGACGCGCGGCGCATCGCGGTGGCCGCGCTGCTGCTCGATGCCGGCGCCCGGCCGCGGCGCGCCTGCACCGACAACGCGACCGCGCTCCACATGGCGGCGCGGCACGGGCCGCTGGCGCTCGTCGAGCTCCTGATCCGGCGCGGCGCGATCTGGTGGCAGCGCGACAAGCACGAGAAGGAGCCGCTCGACTATGCGCGCGCCGGCAGCGCCGCCGACAAGGCCGCCATCGTCGAGCTGCTCGATCGGCCGGTGATCCGCGATCCGCGGTTTCGCGAGGCGGTGCAGGCGATCCACCGCGGCGACGCGGCGGCGCTCGCGCGTCTTCTCGATGCGCATCCGCGCCTCCTGCGCGAGCGCGCGGCCGAGCCCGACTGCTATCCGCCGAGCTATTTTCGCGACCCCAAGCTGCTCTGGTTCATCGCCAACAATCCGATCCTGGTCAAACCGATGCCGCGCAACATCGTCGAGGTGGCGGCGGTCATGACCGCGCGCGGCGTCGAACATGCCGATCTCGACTACACGCTGGAGCTCGTGATGAGCGGCAGCGCGGCACGCGAAGAGAACCTGCAGATCCCGCTGCTGTCGGCGCTCGTCGACGTCGGCGCCACGCCGACCACCCGCGCGATCGATGTGGCGCTGGCCCACCGCGAGACCCGCCCCGTTGAAACGCTGCTGGCGCGCGGGCTCGCGATGACCGCAACCATCGCCGCCGCGCTCGGCCGCGATCGTGAGCTCGCTGCGCTATTGCCGAAGGCCACGGCGGACGAGCGTCAGAAGGCGCTCGGCATGGCCGTGGTGAATTGTCACGTCGAGGCGGCGCGGCTCTGCCTCGACGCGGGCACCGACGTGAACGGCTTCCTGCCGGTGCACGTGCACAGCACGCCGCTGCACCAGGCGGTCGCCAACGAGGATCTCGCCATGATCGAGCTCCTGCTCGCGCGCGGCGCGCGTGCCGACATTCCCGACACGATGTGGAACAGCACGGCGCTCGGCTGGGCCAAATATATGGGCAAGCGCAGGGCCGAGACGCGGCTCGCAAGCGCTGCCGGCGCGCCCTGAGCCGGCGATTCCATCCACATCCATCCTGTTGAGGCTGCGGCGGAATCGCCGCTTCCCGCGCGGTTGACGCTTGCCCCGAAAATACCTAAATGTGCGCCCGGCCGCGCACCGCTGGTGGGTGCTGGCGGCTTCAGCCCAAGAAGGTTCCGCTCCCGAATGGCGACGCCCATCGCCCAACCTGCGCCGCAAGGCTCCAACGAGCCGGCGGCGCCAATTTCCGTGCGCGCGGTGTCGGAGAGACCCGACTGGGCC
>SBBV01000156.1 GCA_005240015.1 Candidatus Odyssella thessalonicensis
ATCATGCGAATGGCCGTGCACGCCGCCATGCGGATGGCGAAGGTCGAAATTGTGCTGGCCGTAGGCGCCGCCCTCGGGATCGAACGGCTCGCGCACGGCGCGCACGCTGGCGCCGAGGCCCTTCAGCATGTCGACGATCACGTGGTCGTCGCGGATCAAGAGCCGATCGCCCTTGATTGCGACCGGCAGGTGGCGGTTGCCGAGATGCCAGGCGAGGCGCGCGAGCGCCTCGGCATTGGCTCCGCGCACCTCGACCAGGTTCTCGTCCGCGGCCGCGACGCGGACATAGCCGCCACCTTCGAGCGCGAGCGCGTCGCCGTCGCGCAGCGCCACCGCCTCTTCGAGATCGAGCAGGAATTGGAGGCCGCCTTCGCCGAGCAGCACCTTGCGCCGCCGGAAGCGCTCGTCGAAGTCGAGCACGACGCGGTCGCGCGCCTCGGCCTCGGGCCAGGCGCCGGCGCGCGCGACGGAGGTGGCGCGGATCATGCGCGAGTCTCCTTCCCCCGCGAATGCGGGAGAAGGCCGGGATGGGGGTGCGGACAAGGTCGCACGGAGCGAGGGGCAGGCCGCGCGCTGCATCGAGCGCCGCGGCTCGTCGGCCTCACCCGCTCCGGCCCACGCGCGAAGGCGCGTGCGGTCCACCTCCTCCGCTCTTCGCGGGGGAGGGATTCATGTCGCCGCAGCTTGGTTACCGTCATCGGACTCAGAACAAGAAATACCGCTGCGCCAGCGGCAGCACCCTAGCGGGCTCGCAGGTGAGGAGCTCGCCGTCGGCGCGCACTTCGTAGGTTTCGGGATCGACCTCCATCTTGGGCATGAGGCTGTTGTGCACCATGTCCTTCTTGCCGATCTTGCGCGTGTTCTTGACCGGAAGGCAGGGGCGCGAAAGGCCGAGGCGCTTGGGCACGTCGAGATCGATGCCCGCCTGCGAGAGGAACAGCACCGAGCTTTCGACCATATTCCGCCCGAACCCGGCGAACATGTAGCGGTAGTGCACCGGCTGCGGCGTCGGGATCGAGGCGTTGGGATCGCCCATCGGCGCCGCGGCGATCGAGCCGCACTTCAGCACCATCTCGGGCTTCACGCCGAAAAATGCCGGCGACCAGAGCACGAGATCGGCAAGCTTACCCACCTCGACCGAGCCGACGTGCTGCGCGATGCCCTGCGCGATCGCCGGATTGATCGTGTATTTCGCGACGTAGCGCTTCGCGCGGACGTTGTCGTTGTCGCCGGTCTCGTCCTTCAAGCGCCCGCGCTGGGCTTTCATCTTATGCGCGGTCTGCCAGGTGCGGATGATGACCTCGCCGATGCGGCCCATCGCTTGGCTGTCGGACGACATCATCGAGAACGCGCCGAGATCGTGCAGGATGTCCTCGGCCGCGATGGTCTCGCGCCGAATGCGCGATTCGGCGAAGGCCACGTCCTCGGGGATGCGCGGATCGAGATGGTGGCAGACCATGAGCATGTCGAGATGCTCGTCCACCGTGTTGACCGTGTAGGGCCGCGTCGGGTTCGTCGACGAGGGCAGCACGTTGGCCTCGCCGCACACCTTGATGATGTCGGGCGCGTGGCCGCCGCCCGCACCCTCGGTGTGGAACGCGTGGATCGTGCGGTGCTTGAACGCCGCGATCGTGTTCTCGACGAAGCCCGATTCGTTGAGCGTGTCGGTGTGGATCGCGACCTGGATGTCCATGCGCTCGGCGACGTCGAGGCAATTGTCGATCGCCTTGGGCGTGGTACCCCAATCCTCGTGCAGCTTGAGGCCGCAGGCGCCGGCCGCCACCATCTCCTCGAGCGGCGCCGCGAGCGCGGCATTGCCCTTGCCAAAGAAGCCGAGATTGATCGGGAACCCTTCGGCCGCCTGCAGCATGCGCCCCAAATGCCAGGGCCCGGGCGTGCAGGTGGTGGCGAGCGTGCCGTGCGCGGGGCCGATGCCGCCGCCCATCATCGTGGTGACGCCCGACATCAGCGCCTCCTCCACCTGCTGCGGGCAGATGAAGTGGATGTGCGCATCGATGCCGCCGGCGGTCACGATCTTGCCCTCGGCGGCGATCGCCTCGGTGCCGGGGCCGATCACGATCTCAACGCCGGGCTGGACGTCGGGGTTGCCGGCCTTGCCGATGGCGGCGATGCGCCCGTCCTTCAACCCGATATCGGCTTTGACAATGCCCCAGTGATCGAGGATCAGCGCGTTGGTGATCACGGTGTCGACGGCCCCCTCGGCGCGCGTCGCCTGCGACTGGCCCATGCCGTCGCGGATTACCTTGCCGCCGCCGAATTTCACCTCTTCGCCGTAGATCGTGCGGTCTTGCTCCACTTCGATGATGAGATCGGTGTCGGCGAGCCGCACCCTGTCGCCCGTCGTCGGCCCGTACATCGCGGCATAGGCGGAGCGCGAAAGCTTCGGCATCAGAGCGCTCCCTCGATCTTGCCTTGGAAGCCGTGGACCCGGCGCTTGCCCTCGTAGCGCACGAGCGAGACTTTGCGCGTCTGCCCGGGCTCGAAGCGCACGGCGGAGCCGGACGGCACATCGAGCCGCATCCCGAACGCCTTCGC
>SBBV01000300.1 GCA_005240015.1 Candidatus Odyssella thessalonicensis
AGCCTGCACCGCATGGTCGTCGCCGAAAGCCCGGGCCAGGAACACGCGGCACGCGCCTTCCAGGATCGCGCGGCGCTTGCCGTCCGACTTCCGGCGGCCGGCCCGCCTCTCACGCCTGTCACTCATCCGCGATGCCTCCTTGACCCAAACTGTACTGCACAGTATCGTTTTGCAAGTCTCAGACGCCAGCAACGATTCGAGCGCCTCGTCATGTCCAAGCACAGCACGCAGACGCTTGCGCAGCTCGTTCAGCCCGACCGAGTGCACCGCACCCTCTACACCGATCCCGCCATCTTCGCGCTGGAGATGGAGCGCATCTTCGAGCGCACCTGGATCTATGTCGGCCACGAAAGCCAGGTGCGCAATCCCGGCGATTTCGTCGCGACCCGGATCGGCACCAAGCCGGTGCTGCTCACGCGCCACGGCGACGGCCGGATCCACGTGCTGCACAATCAGTGCGCCCATCGCGGCGCCCAGGTCGTCGCCGACGCGAGCGGCAACGCGCAGGAATTCCGCTGCTGCTATCACGGCTGGAGCTATCACACCGACGGCCGCATCAAGAACATCCCGCTGCGCCACGGCTATTCCCAGCGCCTCGACGTGAACGACCCCAAGCTCGCGATGGTGCAGGTGCCGCGCGTCCAGTCCTACCGCGGCTTCGTGTTCGCGAGCCTCGTCGCCGACGGCCCGTCGCTCGCGGACTTCCTCGGCTACATCGCGACCTCACTCGATGACATGGTTGACCGGGCGCCCGACGGCGAGATCGAAGTAGCCGGCGGCTCGTTCAAGCACGTCTATCACGGCAATTGGAAGCTCTATCTCGAGAACCTGCTCGATGTGGCGCATCCGCTGTTCGTGCATCAATCCTCGATCGAAGCTGCCAAGGTCCAGGACGATTCGGTGCCGAGCGACGGCAGCGGCGAGATCGCGATCCGCCAGATGCGCCAGAACGGTGCTTCCTACGGATTCTTCGAGAGCCAGGTCGGCATCTGGGCCTATCCCAACGGCCACGGCTACATGGGCGACTACCACGACGACGCCAAGCTCGTCGCAGCGATGAACGATCCGGTGTTTCGCGAATATCGCGAGGCGCTCGAGGTGAAGAAGGGCGCCGCCGAGGCGAAGCGCATCCTCGAAGTCAAGCGCTGGAACACGAACATTTATCCCAATGTCTCGTTCATGAGCCAGTTCCAGCAGTTCCGAGTCGTGCATCCGATCGCGGTCGACAAGACCGTCGTCTACACCTACCAGTTCCGCTTGAAGGGTGCGCCGGACAGGATATTCCGCCACGCAATCGCGTTCGCGAACGTCGTCAACGGCACCGGCTCGCTGGTGCTGACCGACGATCTCGAAACCTACAACCGAATCGGGACCGGCATGGGCAGCGCCGGCGCCGAATGGATCCAGATCGGCCGCGGCCTCGATACCGACGTGCCCGACGCGCACCACGGCCGGCGCGGCAAGAACTCCACCAGCGAGATCTACCTGCGCAACATGTATGACGCGTGGCTCGGCTACATGACCAAAGGCGGGCGCGGCCTAGCCGCGGCGGCCGAATGAGCGCGGCGGCGAAGCTGGCGCCCGCCGCGATCGCGGACCGCGGCGAGATCGAGGACTTCCTCGCCCACGAGGCGGCGCTGCTCGACGAGGCGCGCTACGACGAATGGCTCGGCTTGTTCACCGCGGACGCCTGGTATTGGGTGCCCGCGCAGCTCGGCCAGCGCGATCCCTACGAGACGATCTCGCTGATGTACGACGACCGCCGCCTGCTCGAGACGCGCGTACGGCGCCTCATGCAGGGCCTGCTCCACGCGCAGACGCCGCGCTCGGCCACGAGCCGCCAAGTGACCAACGTCGCCATCGTCGAGCAGCAGCCCGACGCCGCGCTCGTGCGCTCGAAGTTCGTCGTGGTCGAGTACCGGCGCGACACGCAGCGCCTCTTTGCCGGCACGTATTTCCATCGCCTCGTCCGCGCCGAGGGCGCGCTCAAGATCGCCTCGAAGCGCGTCGACCTCGTCAATTGCGAAGCCGAACTCGAAGGGCTCGTGGTGCCGTTTTGATGATCTGGTTGGATGCCTGCCCCTGGGAATTCAACTTATTGGGCCGTATCGCGGTGATCGAGAGTTCGTCGCGTGGGCCGCTTGGGTGGAGGATCATCTCTCGTGAGCGATCAAGTGCCTTGGAGGTCTACGTCCGCCACTTCGTAAGATCAGCAGGAGGGAGGAAAAATCATGGGTAGCAGCGCAAGGCTGATTCCGGCACTTCTCGCCCGTGTCGTGGCGGCTCTGGCCGCGTTGACCCTTGCAGGTGCTGTTTCGCACGCGCAGACCGGAAAGCCTGAAAAACCCAACATAACGTTTGGCGTGTTGCCGATCACCAACTACGCGGTGGTCTATCTCTCGGTGAAGGAGGGATACTTTCAACAGGAAGGGCTCACCGTAACGCCCCGCATGATGGGCGGCGCTTCCTCGGTCGCAGCACTGGTCGGCGGCGATTTTGATATCGCGGGCGTCACGTGGACGGCTTTCCTGCTGTCGTACAACCGAGGCATCGAGTTGGTGCCGGTGAGCGAAGCGGACCGCGGCGTGTCGGGCAACGCAGCGTACATGGTGAAAGCCGATTCACCAATCAAGTCCACGGCTGACCTCGTCGGGAAGAAAGTGGGCGTGGTTACCGTCGGCGGGCTGTGCGACTACCTACTCAACGACGATCTGCGCAAGAAGGGCCTCGACTTCAAAGCGATCTCTTACACGCCCATCGGCGTCCCGGACATGGCGCCGACGCTGCTTCGGGGCGGTATCGATGCTGCCTGCATACCGGAGCCAATCCTGACGGCCGTCAAGGAACGCGGCGGCTTACGGCAGATCATGGATATTTTCGCCGGCGAAAACGACAAGTTGCCGATTGTCGGGTTCTCGGTCACCGCGAAATTTGCCGCCGCCAATCCAAATACCGTCGCCGCCCTTCGCCGCGCCTTGGACAAGGGCCTCAAGTTCACCAACCAAAACCCCGACAGGCTCCGAGAAACGCTGCCGACCTACACGCCGCTGAAGCTCGAACACGCAAAGAAGATCGCGATCTCCTACAACCCTCCCAGTAGCGATTTCGCGCAGGTGAAGCGCGTGGCGGATCTCATGGATCGCTTGGGAGTGCTGCCAACGAAGGTGAAGCTTCCGCCGAGCATTCGGTAGCGGTGAGCAAGGGCACAGTCGGGATCTCGGAGTTCAAGGCCGCGGCTGGTCCCGTTCGGGGCAGCCGCGGCCCGATGATAGACCTGCTGGTTGGCACCCACTCCCGACGTATCTTCGGTGTCGTTGTCTTCTTTCTTCTGCTGGAGTTCGTCACCAGCCTCGAACTCGTGCCGGCGATTTATCTGCCGCGCGCGTCATCCGTGGTGCAGCGGATCATAGAGCTTCTCCAAGAGCTCAAGTTTCTGCAGCACGTCGGCGCGACACTCTATGCTTGGGCGATTGGTCTCGCGCTCGCGACTGTGATGAGCGTGACCGTCGGCATCATCATCGGCTCCTCCAATCTCGCCTACCGCATGATGACTCCGGTAATCGAGTTCGTGCGGCCGATCCCATCTGTTGCGTTAATTCCTTTGGGCATTCTCCTTTGGGGGCAGGGTCTGTCGATGAAAGTCATTCTTGTGGCTTACGCGACGCTCTGGCCAATTCTCTACAACACTGTTTACGGAGTGCACGACGTCGATCCGATCGCGGTACAAACTGCGCGCTCCTTTGGCTTGGGGCGTCTCAGCATTTTGAGGCACATCACCCTACCGAGTGCGGCGCCGTTTATCTTTACCGGCATTCGAGTTTCGGCATCGATTGGTCTGATCGTCGTTGTCGGCGCAGAGCTGCTTGCCTCTGCAGATATCGGAATTGGCTCCTTCATCCTTTTCGTTTCGAGCAGCGGCGGGCACATGGACTCCGTGTTGGCTGGCGCAGCCGTGGGCGGATTACTCGGTGTTTTGATCAACAGCCTCTTGGGAGCGATCGAGCGCCGTGCCTTTGCGTGGCGCTATATGGGTACGGACGCCCAATGAAAGCTGATCGACGATCTTCGATCTGGCTCAACGCGGCCTTGGCCTCACTCCAGTCGGTCGGCGCGCGCTATGGCCTGGGCCTTGCAATCATCATTGCCTGGCAGATCGCAGCCGCACAGGCCGGTTCCGTGTTTTTCCCCACGCCACTCGAGATTGTCGTGCGCTCAGGCGAACTCTGGTTCTCGGGACCACCGTCCCATTTCTTCCTGAGCGAGGGTGTCTTCAAGGACGTGCTGCCGAGTTTGATGCGTCTCCTCGGCGGTTGGGCCCTGGCGGTCGTCGTGGGCGGATCACTAGGCGTATTGGTGGGCCGATCACGAGTGGTTTCCGACATCATCGATCCAGCGCTGCAGTTTCTTCGGGCCATCCCCGGGCCAGCACTGATACCGATCTTCATCATTCTGCTCGGCACAGAAGCAACGATGCGTGTTTCGCTGATCGCGTTCGGATCGGTTTGGCCCATCCTGCTCAACACCATCGAGGGTGTGAGAACCGTCGATCCCGTGCAAATCGATACAGCTCGATCTTTCCAGTTGCCGTTCATGGCGCGGATGAGGAGAATCGTTTTGCCTGCGGCAATGCCGAAGATCATGGCCGGCATGCGGGTCTCTCTCTCGCTCTCCGTGATTCTAATGGTCGTGAGCGAGCTCGTTGCCAGCACCAATGGCATCGGCTATCGCATTCTCAATGCGCAAATGATGCTATTGCTAACCGACATGTGGTGCGGGATGCTTTTGTTGGCGCTGCTCGGCTACGGGCTCAATGCCACGTTCTTGCAGGTCGAGCGACGTGTCCTTGCCTGGCACCGCGGCGCGCGCCAACGCGATGACGCCTGAGTGGCGCAACAGAATGCTGACAGTTCGAGGCCTTCGTCACGCCTACTCGGCCGATCGGCTCGCAATTGCCGAGCTCGGCTTCCAAGTCAATTCCGGGGAATTCGTCGCAATCGTCGGCCCATCCGGTTGCGGCAAGACGACCCTGCTCAAGCTGCTTGCCGGGCTTCTGAAGCCAAGTGCCGGCAGCATATATCTGCAGGACCGTATCGTGAGCGCCGTGCCCGAGGGTCTTGCCATGGTGTTTCAGGAGTACAATCGCTCGCTCCTACCGTGGTTGAGGGTGCGAGCCAATGTCGAGTTGCCGCTGCGCTATCAAGCCATCAATGCTCCAGAGCGCAATGCGCGAGTGGCGCGCAGCCTCCAAGCAGTTGGCTTGGCCGCATTCGAGCGGCTCTATCCTTGGCAGCTTTCAGGAGGGATGCAGCAACGCGTCGCGATCGCTCGAGCTCTCGCTTATCAACCCAAGATACTCTTGATGGACGAGCCGTTCGCCTCGGTCGATGCTCAGACGCGCGCCGATCTCGAAGACGTGGTGGCCAAAGTGCGCATGCAGTTCGGCATTACCATCCTTCTTGTCACCCACGACATCGATGAGGCGGTTTACCTCGCGGATCGAGTAATAGTGCTTTCGTCATCGCCGAGCAGGATTGTGGCACAGATTCCGGTAGAAATGCCACATCCACGGGATCAGATTACGACGCGTGCATCGGACAACTTCGTGGCGATCCGCTCGGAAGTCGCGAAGCTGATTAGGCGTCCCGCTGAAGAGGCAACGCTCTAAACAACATCAGACGCAAACGCCACGAGCATCCAACGCGCGACAGATGTCGTCGCCCGCCTCGGCGCGCAGTTCCGGAAATTGATCGACCCAAGCGCCTGTTAGGCGGGTTGACCTCGTCAATTGCGAGGCCGAGCCCGAAGGCCTCGTCGTGCGATCGGTTCCACCAAGTCGGGAGGCGCTCTAGCGCTGCACCCGCGCCACCCGCATCTTCTCGTCGACGAGGCGGCCCTTGTCGATGACGACTTCGTTGTCGAGGATCACCGTGCAGTCCCGCATCGGCACGTCGTAGTGCCCGCGCGTGCGGCGCTTTCCGCCGCCCTCGGTGTTGGGCCCGGTGGAGAAGAGGAAGTTCCCCGGGAACACGCGCGCCGCTGCGCGGCTGCGTTCGGGCGAATCGCCGTGGAGCGCAATGCCGTACCAGCGCGCTTGCGGGTTGAGGCCCCAGCCGAGATGCGACACCGCGTAAGGATCACGGTCCTCGTCGCTGATCTTGTTGTCGTCGAGCCAGTCCTTCATCAGCTTGGCGTCGAGCCCGCCCTCGAGCCTGGTGATGAAGCCGTCGCGGATCTCGAGCCGCACCTCGTCGTGCACGTAGCGGCAATAGGGCAGGATGACGATGTCGCCGGGCTGGAAGACGACGGTGCCGGTGGCGCTGCCTTCGTTGGGGAAGGTGTGCACGTGGCCGGCGCCCCAATGGTCGAAGCGGCCCTTCGCGTCGGCGAAGCCGTATTGGCTCATCACCGGATACTCGCCGCAGCTGTAGCGCAGGTCCGTCCCCGCCTCGCTGACGACGCGCACCTCGCGCGTCTTGGCCAGGCGCTGGTGGGCGTGGAGCACCGCTTCCTTCAGGCCCGGCGGCGACATCAGCATCTCGAGGTCGTCGGGCGCGTCGATAACCATGAGCACGCGCGTTCCTGCGGCGCGCACTTCCTTCAGCCAAGCGCTGAACAGCGGCACATGGAAGATCACGACCATGTCGGCGGCCTTCACGGCGTCGAGCGTGCCCTTGCACTGCCCGATCGTGGGCACGCCGACCTTCGTCCAGCCCGGCACGTTGTTGACGCACATCTCGTAGATGTCGGCGCCGAGATACTCGGCGGCGGCGAACGCGGCCGCGACATACTCGCGGCGCGTGCCGAGATCGCTGATGGCCACGATGGTCTCGCCGCGCCGGACATTGCACAGCTCGAACTC
>SBBV01000590.1 GCA_005240015.1 Candidatus Odyssella thessalonicensis
GAGGCCGGTGCCGAAGACGAGACCGGCGAGAAGCGCCACGAGGATGGGCATGGCTCAGCCTCCGATGAGATGGCGCATGACGAAGACCACGGCGGCGCCGGCGGCCATGAACAGCGCCGTCGCGACCAGCGAGCGCGTCGAGAGCCGCGAGATGCCGCAGACGCCGTGGCCGCTCGTGCAGCCGCCGCCGAGGCGCGTGCCGAAGCCGACGATGGCGCCGCCGGCGACGATGAGCGGCAGCGAGGCGTCGATCGCGAGCGCGGGCGCCGGGCCGCCGCCGAGGCGCAGCAGCAGCGGCGCCGCGACCAAGCCCACGACGAAGGCGAGCTGCACCGGCGCGTCGCCGGCCTTGGGCCGCAGCAGGCCGCCGACCACGCCGCTGACGCCGGCCACGCGACCGATCACGAGGATGTAGATCGAAGCGGCGAGCCCGATCAGCGCGCCGCCGATCAGCGCGGAAACGGGGGTGAAGTTGGCCATGATGCGGGCTCCTCCTCCCACGGAATATGTATTCGATTCTCCTTAAATGAAAGCAGGGGGCACCGCCCGAAAACCGGATTGTCGTCCCCGCGAAAGCGGGGACCCAGACGGTCGGCAAGTGCCGACCTTCTGCCAATCGCGCAAAGCGCGATTGGCGGTAAGCAACGCCCTCGCGTTGCGTCACCGACGTGCGCGCGTCGCCAACGCACGTCCGCGGCCACGCCGCTTGGGTCCCCGCTTTTCGCGGGACGACAAGCGTTGCTAACGGGCAACTTCCCGGGCCGCTCTGCGCTTTCGCGGCGACGACAAATTGACCGCAGGCGCCTATTCGCTGCCGCCCTCGACCGTGAATTGCTGGCTGCGCCAGCGCAGCATGCCGCCGGCGAGATTGGCGACGCGCTCGAAGCCGGCTTTCTTCAGGATCACCGTGGCCTGCGCCGAGCGCCCGCCGGCGCGGCACACGGTCACGATCGGCGTTGCGCGCGAGAGCTCGCACGCCTTCTCGGCCAGCGTGCCGAGCGGCACGAGCTTGGCGCCCGGAATGTGCCCGAGGGGCCCCGTGAACTCGTGCGGCTCGCGCACGTCGACGATCTGCACCGCACGCCCATGCTCCTCGAGCCATTGCGGCGCGATCTCCCAGATCCCGGCGAAGGTGAGCGTGAGCGGCGCCCAGTCGGGCTCGTCCTGCGAGAGCGCGCGGCCCTCGGGCCGGCCGCATCTGAGATTGGCCGGCACCGCCACGTCGATCTGCTTGGGATGCGGCAGGCCGAGATTCTTCATGTAGCCGACGAAGTCGTCCTCGCCGATCTGGCCGCCCAGGCGCGGATTGTGGCGCCGCTCCTCGCCGACGCTGGTCTGCATGAGGCCGCGATAGTCGTGCCCGGGGTAGAGCAGGCAGGTCTCGGGCAGCGAGAAGATGCGCGCGTGCACCGAGCGATAGAGCGCGCGCGCGTCGCCCTGCTGGAAGTCGGTGCGGCCGCAGCCGCGGATCAGCAGCGCGTCGCCGGTGAAGGCACGCGTCTCGTCGTCGAGCACGTAGGTGAGGCAGCCGTTCGTGTGGCCGGGCGTGGCGCGCACCTCGAGCGAGCGGCGGCCGAAGGCGACGCGGTCGCAATCCTTGAGATAGACGTCGGCGCCATCGGCGCCGCTGGCGTCGGCGACGGCGATCTTGCTGCCGAAGCGCTGGCGCAAGCGCGACGCCCCGGTCACGTGATCGGCGTGGACATGCGTCTCGAGCGTATAGAGGAGGGTTAGCTCGAGCTCGCGCACCAGCGCGCTGTCGCGCGCCGCCTGCTCGAAGACCGGATCGATCAGCACCGCATCGCGCGTCTTCCCGTCGGCGAGCAGGTAGGTGTAGGTCGAGGATTGCGGGTCGAAGAGCTGGCGGAAGATGAGCATCGGTGCGTCCCCCGGAGCGGTTCATTGTAGCCGATTTCTCGCTCCGGCACGCCGGTCGCACAGTGACCGGTATCATCAATTTTCCGCCGGGACGGAGGGGCGGGGCGGCCCTTGGCGCCGGCCCCGCGATTTGCCACATAGACGGCGCGAGCCGGTTGCCGGGAGAAAGCGGCCCGGAAGCGATCGAGGAGCGTGATGAGCACTGGAACGGCGGCGGAAGCGGCGGCGCGAGAGGCTGCAGCCAAGGAGGGCGGGCGGGATTTCCTGCGCGACATCGTCGAGGCCGACGTCAAGGCCGGGCGCGTCAAGGAGGTCGTGACCCGCTTCCCGCCCGAGCCCAACGGCTATCTCCACATCGGCCACGCCAAGTCGATCTGCCTCAACTTCGGCATCGCCGAGGAATTTGGCGGCCGCTGCCATCTGCGCTTCGACGACACCAACCCGACCAAGGAGGAGCAGGAGTTCATCGACGCGATCGAGGCCGACGTGCGCTGGCTCGGCTTCGACTGGGGCAAGCACCTCTACCACGCGTCGGACTATTTCGGGCCGCTCTACGAATGGGCCGTGCATCTCATCAAGGCCGGCAAGGCCTATGTCGACGACACGCCGCTCGAGGAGATGCGCCAGATGCGCGGCACGCTCACCGAGCCGGGTCGGCCGAGCAAATTCCGTAATCGCTCGGTCGAGGAGAATCTCGACCTCTTCCGCCGCATGCGCGCCGGCGAGTTTCCGAACGGCGCGCGCGTGCTGCGCGCCAAGATCGACCTCGCCGCCGGCAACATGAACCTGCGCGACCCGGTGCTCTACCGCATCCTGCACGCGGCCCACCCGCGCACCGGCGACAAGTGGTGCATCTATCCGACCTACGATTTCGCGCACGGCCAGTCGGACGCGATCGAGCACGTCACGCACTCGATCTGCACGCTCGAGTTCGAGGACCATCGCCCGCTCTACGACTGGCTGATCGAGAACCTGCCGGTGCCCTCGCGCCCACGCCAGTACGAGTTCGCGCGGCTCAACCTCGCCTACACGGTGCTCTCGAAGCGCGTGCTGACCAAGCTCGTGGCCGAGGGCCACGTGAGCGGCTGGGACGATCCGCGCATGCCGACCTTGGCGGGCCTGCGCCGGCGCGGCGTGCCGCCCGCCGCGATCCGCGAATTCGCGCGCCGCATCGGCGTGGCACGCGCCAACAGCCTCGTCGAGATGGCGATCTTCGAGCATCCGGTGCGCGAGCTGCTCAACAAGATCGCGCTGCGCCGCATGGCGGTGCTGCGGCCGTTGAAGGTCGTGATCGAGAACTATCCCGAAGGCCGGACCGAGCAGCTCGAGGCGGTCAACAACCCCGAGGATCCGAGTGCGGGCACGCGCAGGGTCCGCTTCGGGCGCGAGCTCTTCGTCGAGCGCGACGACTTCATGGAGAACCCGCCGAAGAAATTCTTCCGCCTCTCGCCGGGTAAGGAGGTGCGGCTGCGCTACGCCTATTTCATCAAGTGCCGCGAGGCGGTGAAGAACGCGGCGGGCGAGGTGGTCGAGCTGCGCTGCACCTACGATCCCGCCACGCGCGGCGGCAACGCGCCCGACGGCCGCAAGGTGCAGGCGACCTTGCACTGGGTGGCCGCGGCCGACGCGGTCCCGGCCGAGGTGCGGCTCTACGAGACGCTGTTCAAGACCCCCGATCCCGCCGCGGCCGACGACATCTTCGCCGAGCTCAATCCCAACTCGCTCGAGGTGCTGACGGACTGCCGCATCGAGCCCGCGCTCGTCGGCGGCAACTCGCGCGAGGCGGTGCAGTTCGAACGCCAGGGCTATTTCTGCCTCGACCCCGACAGCGCGCCCGGCAAGCCCGTCTACAACCGCACGATCGGCCTGCGCGACACCTGGGCCAAGGAAAAGGCGAAGGGCGGGTGACGGCTGGGAACACGGATCCAGCTTTCCTAATCTGTAACTCATCCCTAGGATCACCGAGAGTGTTCCTGGCATCGGCAGTCTCTTGGGCCCCTCATGCAGGCGCCACTCGTCAATCGCAGGCTCGCGGCGATCCTCGCCGCCGACGTCGCCGGCTACAGTCGAATGATCGCCGAGGACGAGGAAGCGACGCTGCGCACCCTCGGCACTTACCGGCGAACGGTCTCAGATCTGATTGCAGAGCACAGGGGGCGAATCTTCGGTTCGGCTGGCGACAGCGTGATCGCCGAGTTCCAGAGTGCGGTCCAGGCCGTGCGCGCGGCAATCGCGATCCAGCGAGCGGTGAGCCGCGCCAATGCAGAGCTGCCAGAGAGGCGGCGGATGGAATTTCGAATCGGCGTCAACATCGGCGATGTTGTTGCCGAAGGGGACGATCTCTTGGGCGACGGGGTCAACGTCGCCGCC
>SBBV01000469.1 GCA_005240015.1 Candidatus Odyssella thessalonicensis
CGTGGCGGCCGAGGCGGCGTGGAAGCCGTGGCGCATCGCCGGGTTCGCCGCGCGCGACACCGGTATCGGCGCCGCCACGGGCGGCCTCGCCGGCGTGATGGTGGCGCGCGTCGCCGGGACGCCGCGCGGCGAGCGCGTCAAGCACGCGGGCGAATTCCTGTTCGATTTCGTGCTCGCCGGCTCCGCGACTCTCGAGGTCGAGGGTCACGGCCGAGAGAGCCTCGTCGCCGGCGACGCAGTCACGATCCCGGCCGGGCGTGCCTACGCGTTTTCGGGCTGCAGCGCCGATTTCGAGTTGCTCGACGTATCGCTGCCGGCAAACGTCTAGTCGACGCCGTCAATACTCCTGGTCCAGGCCGCCGTCGTGGGGCCAGGCGCGGTACTCACGCGGTGGAGTGCGCTGGCGCGGCTGCGGCTCGGGCGGAGGGAGATCCGAAGGCCGGTAGTTGTAGCGGCGCTCGGGCACGGCCGAGTCGCCGGGCGCTTGAGAGCCATAGCCGGGCGGAGTCGGCTCGGGCGGGTCGCGGCGACGGTCACCCCCGAGGCGGTCGCGTTCGACCGGCGGCATGTGCAGGCTGGGCGGGCGATACTCGGGATCGCCGGGCCGATAGCTGTAGCCGGGACGGAGGATGCTGTCGTCCTCGTCGGGCTGCTCCATGACGACGCCGGTGCCGGGGTCGGGCGCGTCGGGATCGAGGGTCGGGCGCTTCGGCGTGTAACCGACGAAATCGCGGCCGTGGCCGGGCTCGTTGCCGCGCTTGTAGTACTCGGCCGTGCGACCAGATCCGACCACGACGATGCCGGGCGGCCGCAGGAAATCGCGCGGCGGCCGGATCGCGCTCGCCGCGCGCATGAAGTCGGCGAAGATCGGCCCGGCGGAAAGGCTGCCGGTTTCGGTGCGGCCGAGCGTGCGCGGCGCATCGAAGCCGACCCACACCGCGACCGTGAGATCGCTGCTAAAGCCCACGAACCACGCATCCATGCCCTCGTTCGTCGTCCCGGTCTTGCCGGCATAGCGGCGGCCGAGCGGTGCCACCGGTGGCGACTTCTGCGCAGCGTCCTGCAGCATCGTGATCATCTGGAAGGCGTTGTCCTCGTCGATGATCTGCTCGCGGTTGTCCGTCCGCTCGGGCATGGATTGGCCGCGATAGGCGATCTGCGTGCAGGCTTCGCAGTCGCGCGTGTTGTGGCGGTAGACGGTGCGGCCGTAGCGGTCCTGGATGCGGTCGACAAGCGTGGCCGTGATCTGCTTCCCGCCATTGGCGATCATCGAATAGGCGGTGGCCTGACGCAGCGGCGTCGACTCGAAGGCGCCGAGTGCCATCGAGAAGATCGGCTCGAGCTTTTCCGAGACGCCGAGCTGGGTGGCGAGCTCGGCCACGCGCTCGCGCCCGGTGGCTTCGGCGATACGCAGCGTCGCCGAATTGAGCGAATACTGCAGCGCCTGGCGCATCGAGACCGGCCCGAAGAAACGGTCCTCGTAGTTGCGCGGGCGATAGATGCGGTTGCCGACCTTCTGCTCGATCGGCGCGTCGAGGATGGAGGTGCTCGGATTGAACCCGGCCATGAGCGCCGCGAGATAGACATAGGGCTTGAACGACGAGCCGGGCTGGCGCCAGGCCTGAGTCGCGTTGTTGTACTGGCGCATCGCGAAGCTGAAGCCGCCCGACATCGCCAGCACGCGGCCGGTATGCGGATCCATGGCGACGACCGCCCCGGTCACCTCGGGGATCTGGCGCAGCGCGAACATGTCGTCGCGGCCGGCGCGATTGCGCGACTCGGGGCCGAGGCGCTCCACCAGGATCACGTCGCCTTCCTTCAGCACGTCGCCGGGGCGGCGCACCGGCGGCCCCTTGGCGGTCTTGAATGCGGGCTTGCCGGGCTTCACCGGCATGTCGCCCTGCTTGCGCGCCCAGGTGAGCTCGGCGAGCGGGATATGCCCGTGTCCGCCTTCGCCAAGACCGATATCGGCGCCGCGATTGCTGACGACGAGGACCAGCGCCACCTGCCAGTCGGGGGGAAGGCCGGGCGGCCGGTGCCGGCGCAGCTTCCGCCGCCAGCCGTCGGCCCAATTGGGATCGCCCGCCCGTTTGAGATTGGCGAGGGGCCCGCGCCATCCGTGGCGGCGGTCATAGGCGACGAGGCCACGGCGGAGTGCCGCGTCCGCCATGGATTGCAGCGTCAGATCCACCGTCGAGCGCACGACGAAGCCGCCCGACTTCATCCTCTCATCGCCGTGCTTGGCGAGGAGCTCGCGCCGCACCTCCTCGACGAAGTAGTCGGCGCCGGCGCTGCTCCTGGGCACGCGCGGTTTGATGCCGAGCGGGGCGGCGAGCGCCTGATCGAGCTCGGCGCGCGTGATGTGGCCGTCCTCGTACATGCGGTGGAGCACGTAGTTGCGGCGCTCGATCGCGAGCCGCCCGTGGCGCTCGGGGTTGAAGCGGCTCGGCGCCTGCGGCAGCGCCGCCAGGAAAGCGGTTTCGGCGAGCGTGAGCTCGTCGAGCGATTTGTCGAAATAGGCCTGCGCCGCGGCGGCGACGCCGTACGCGTGGCGGCCGAAGAAGATCTGGTTGAGATAGAGCTCGAGGATCTTCTCCTTGGTGTAGGTGCGCTCCATGCGCAGGGCGAGGATCACCTCGC
>SBBV01000616.1 GCA_005240015.1 Candidatus Odyssella thessalonicensis
CCCCTGGCGCTCGCGTCGGCGGCGCTGTTCGGCGCCAGCACGCCGTTTGCGAAGCTGCTGATCGGCAGAATCGATCCTTGGATGCTGGCGGGCCTGCTCTATGCCGCGTCCGGCCTCGGCCTTTTGGCACTCACGATGCTGCGCCGCGGGCTCCGGCCATCGAGCGAAGCGCCGCTGCGTCGGCACGATCTGCCGTGGCTCGCTGGCGTCATCCTGTTCGGCGGCATCGCCGGCCCGGTGCTGCTGATGTTCGGGCTCGCGGCGACCACGGCCTCGGCCGCCTCGCTGCTGCTCAACCTCGAGGGCCTGGCGACGATGGCGATCGCGTGGATCGTATTCCGCGAGAACGTCGACCGGCGCATCCTCGCGGGCGCCTTTGCCATTCTCGGCGGCGCCGTCGTTCTCTCCTGGAGCGGCGGTGCGCCGGGCTTCGGCTGGGGCGCCCCCGCCATCGCCGGCGCGTGCCTCGCCTGGGGCATCGACAACAACCTTACGCGCAAGCTCTCGTCCGCCGATCCGGTCGAGATCGCCACGATCAAAGGGCTCGCGGCCGGAGCTATCAACCTCGCGATCGCTTTCGCGCTCGGCGCGTCGCTGCCCGGAGCCGACGCCATCGCCGCCGGTGCGGTGGTGGGCTTCCTGGGCTACGGCATCAGCATCGCCCTCTTCGTTTTGGCGCTGCGCCATCTCGGCACGGCGCGCACGGCGACGTATTTCTCGACCGCACCCTTCATCGGCGCCGTGCTTGCGCTGGCGCTCCTCGCCGAGCCGGCAACCTGGCAATTGGCACTGGCCGGCTCACTCATGGGGATCGGGGTCTGGCTGCACCTGGCCGAGCGCCACGAGCACGAGCACGTCCATGAGCCCATCGAGCACGAGCACCGGCACGTGCATGACGAACACCATCGGCACGAACACGCGCCGGGCGATCCGCCGGGCGAGCCGCACACGCATCGGCACCGGCACGAGCGCCTCCTGCACGCGCATCCGCACTATCCGGATCTTCACCATCGCCATTCACACTGAGCGGGCACGGGGCGGCGCACTATGCCGTAAGGTCTAGCAAATCGTTGACCCGGCGCATGTAATAACGTTGCGATCAAGCCTCCGCGCCCCCGGATTGCCACAGTCGGCCACTAGGTCCATAAGCGGGACCGACATCAACAACCGGAATCACCGCCCTTGCGCACTCTGCAATCTCTGCTCCTCGCGCTCGCCCTCATCGCGCCGGCCGCGGCGGCCGAGGCGCACCCGCACATCTGGATCCGCGCCACCGCCACCTTGCAGTTCGAGAACGGCAAGATCACCGGCATCCTGCACGAATGGGTGTTCGACGATTTCTTCAGCAACGCCCTCGTCAGCGATTTCGACAAGAACAAGAACAAGCAGTTCGACCCCGACGAGGTGAAGGAGCTCGAGAAGAACGCGTTCGCGGCCTTGAAGGAGTTCGGCTACTTCACGCATGTGCGGGTCGGCGGCAAGGCGGTCACGATCGAGACCGTGCGTGACTTCGCCCCCGCGATCCAAAAGAACCAGGTCGTCTATCGCTTCGTCGCCGTGCTGCCGCAGCCGGTCGATCCGCGCACGGCGCAGTTCGACGCCGGCGTCTACGACCACAGCTACTATGTCGACGTCGAGGTCAACCCGCAGCTCGGCGTGAAGCTCGCGGGCGGCGGCGCCGAGGCTTGCAAATTCGCGGTGGTCGAGGACAAAGAGGCGCCGCTCTATTTCGGCGCCACCTTCGCGCGGCGGATCGAGATCCGCTGCGACAAGAATTGAGCGCCGCCACCGCTTCCATGCGCCGCCTCTTGAACACGCTGCTGCTGGCGCTCGCGCTCATGGCCGCCGGCTTTGCCGGGGCGTCGGCGCAGACGAGCCCGTTCGGCCGCCCCGCCCCGACAGCACCCGCCGCGCCGGAGTCGAAGCCGGCGCAAACCAAGCCCGCCGACCAGACGCTCGTCGAGCGCTGGTATGCGACGATCCGGCGCTGGCAGAGCGAGCTGACCCGCTCGCTCGCGCAGGAGGTGCGCGCCTACAAGGAACAGGGCGACCTTGCGCCGGTGCTCGGCCTGTTGCTGATCTCGTTCCTCTACGGCGTCGCGCACGCGGTCGGCCCGGGCCACGGCAAGGTCGCGACCGCCGCGTATTTCGGCGCCAATCGCGCCGCCGCCGCGCACGGCATCACCATGTCGGCGCTGATCGGCGTGGTGCAGGCGGTTTCGGCCATCGTGTTCGTCGGCGCGTTTGCACTCTTGTTCAAGGTGAGCCAGACCGAGACCGTGCGCAGCGTGCTCTATGTCGAGGCGGCGAGCTTCGCCCTGATCGCCGGCGTCGGCGCCTGGATCGCCTGGGGCGGCGTCGTCGGCCGCGGCTGCTCGCACGCCCATGCGCCGGTGCATGCGCATGCGGGCCATCCGCATGGCCACGCGCACGATCATGGCCATCATCACGGACATGGCCACGGCCATCGCGCGCCGGCCGAGGCTGGCCTTGCCTCGATGGTCCCGGTTGCGCTGGCCTCGGGCATACGCCCCTGCACCGGCGCGATTCTCGTGCTGCTGTTCACGCTCTCGCAGGGCATCTTCGAGATCGGCGTCATCTCTACCTTGGTGATGTCGCTGGGCACCTTCCTGGTGGTGGCGGCGATCGGCCTCGTCGCGATCTATGCGCGCCGCGCGGCGAGCCGCGCCGGCCGCGGCGGCGAGCGTGTCGCCAACGCCGCCCAGCGCAGCGTGAGCCTCGTGGGCGGCTTGGTCGTCCTCGCGTTCGGCGCGCTGTTCTTCCACAACGCGCTGCTCCAGCTCGGTTTCAAGGTCTAGCGCGCCGCTTGTCCGGCGCAGCATCTTCCGCCACAAACCGCCGCCCGCTTCGTTGACAGGGAAACGCCCATGCGCTTTCTGCCGAGCTTCGTCGCCGGCCTGCTCGCCCTTGCCGCCCTCGCCTCGCCCGTGGCGGCCCAAAGCCAAGGAGATCTCGAGAACATGCTGTACATGGAAACGCCGCACGGCCGCGTCACGATCAAGCTGCGCCCCGACCTGGCACCGAAGCACGTCGAGCGCGTCAAAGAACTGGTCCGCCAGAAGTTCTACGACGGCACGCCGTTCCACCGCGTGATCCCGGGCTTCATGGCGCAGGGCGGCGATCCCACCGGCACCGGCACCGGCGGCTCGGGCAAGAAGCTCAAGGCCGAGTTCAGCAACGAGCCGTTCAAGCGCGGCACGGTGGGTGCCGCGCGCAGCCAGAGCCCCGACAGCGCCGACAGCCAGTTCTTCATCTGCTTCGCGCGCGCCGACTGGCTCGACGGCCAGTATACGGTCTGGGGCGAGGTCGTCGACGGCATGGACGTGGTCGACAAGATCGCCAAGGGCGAGCCGCCGGCCAAGCCCGACAAGATCGTCTCGATGCGCGTCGCGGCCGACGCGGAGAAGAAATAGCCCGCGCCGTACGGATCGCGGCGCCCTCGGGGCGCCGCGCACAGGCGGGTCCTTGCCGGGTCGCTCCCATGCCGCGCGTTTCTCCAGCCGCTTCCGGACCGGCGGCTCGATTGGCTAATTTCCCTTGCCGCGAAGAGGGAGGGCGGCGCGCATGAGCACGCGCAAAGCACCGGTATGGCAGCCGCCGCCCGAGATCGCCGCGCTGTTCCCGGAGATTGCCGGGAACGCCGTCAACGGCCTCGGCGAGCGGACGCCGCGGCCCCCGCGCTATGTGATGTGGACCCGGCCTGACCGCATCGCGCACGGCCGCGTGCAGCAGTACGTCAACGACAGCTACGAGGCGCATCCGCGGCTCAAGGGCAGCTTCGCCGGCCCGGAGCGACGCGCCAAGCCGGTGCCGATCTCGCCCCATCGCCGCACCGACACGCCGGCGAACTGGACGCGCCGGGTCAAGGGGTTCGCACTCGCCCACGAAGCCGACTTCGTCGGCGTGGCGCGCGTCGATCCACTCTGGGTGTTCGAAGGCGCCAGCGTGCATCTCTCGTTCATCGTCGTGCTCGGCGTCGCCATGGATCATGCCGAGCTCGCGAAGGCGCCCGCGGTCGATTCGCCGGTCGAGGTGGCGCGCCAGTACAATCGCGGCACGCGCGCCGCCAAGGCGCTCGCCAATTTCATCCGCGAGCAGGGCTACGATGCCGAGGGCCACGGCGGACCGGGCGCCGGGCCAGTGCAGCTCATCCCGGCGGCGCTCGCCGCCGGCTTCGGCGAACTCGGCAAGCACGGCTCGATCATCAATCGCGAGCACGGCTCGTCGTTCCGCCTCGCCGGCGTGCTGACCGAGCTGCCGCTGGTGCCGGATGCCGCCGACGACATCGGTGCCGAGGATTTCTGCGCGTCGTGCCAAGTCTGCACCAATGCCTGCCCGCCGGCGGCGATCAGCGACGTCAAGCAGTGGGTGCGCGGCGCGGAGAAATGGTACGTCGACTTCGACAAATGCATGCCCTACTTCGCCAGCACCTGGGGCTGCGGCATCTGCATCGCGGTGTGCCCTTGGAGCAAGCCCGGTACGGCGCCGCGGCTGGCGGAGAAAATGCTGAGACGCCGAGGCCGGTAAGACTGCGCGATGGCCCTCCCTCGCGTCTTTCCCTCCGTCGTTCACATGCTCGCCAAGGCGGCGGCCGATGCGCCCCAACGCGAAGCGCTGGTGATGGGCGGCGAGCGGCTCACCTACGCCGAATATGCGCGTTGCGTGGCCGGGCTCGCGCGCGAATTGAAGGCGCTCGGCGCCGCCGGCGAGCGCGTCGCGTTCGTGCTCGGCAACTCGCTCGACATCTGCATCGCCTATTTCGGCGTACACGCGGCGGGCGCCCAGGCGGTGCCGCTCAACCCGCTCTACACGCCGCGCGAGCTCGAGGAGATGCTCGGCGACGCGGCGCCGACGCTGGTCCTCTACGAGCCCGCCGTCGCCGCCAATGTCGAGCCGGTCGCAACCAAGCTCGGCATCAAGCTGCGCTGGCTGATCGGCGCGGGTGGACGGCGCCTCACGGTCTGGCGCGGCGAGGCAGTGCACAAAGCCAGGCTGCCACTGCCCGATCCCGATTCGCTCGCGACCCTGCAATACACCGGCGGCACCACGGGCCGCTCCAAGGGCGTCAACGTCACGCACCGCGCCTATGCCTACAACATCAGCCAGCGCGAGGCGCTGATGCCGAGCCGGCCGGACGTGGAGCGCATCCTCTGCGTGATGCCGCTGTTCCACGTCTACGCCTCGCATGTGTGCCTGCACACCGCCGCCTATGCGCGCGCGACGATGGTGATCCTGCCGCGCTACCACCCGGAGGAGACGCTCAAGGCGCTCACGCAGGAGCAGATCACGATCTTCGGTGGCTCGCCCACGATCTACACGAGCCTCCTCAGCTACGAGGGCTTCGCGCGCGCCGATCTGTCTTCGCTCTATTACTCCGTGTCGGGCTCCGCGGCACTGCCGGCGACGGTGCTGCAGCAATGGGAAGCGCGCGTCGGCACACCCATCGTCGAAGGCTACGGCCAGTCCGAGGCCGGGCCCGTGCTCACCTACAATCCGCTCAACGGCGTCAGGAAACCCGGCTCGGTCGGCGTGCCGGTGCCCGACACCCAAGTGCAGGTCGTCGACCTCGAGAAGGGCGAGCGCGTGCTGCCGGCGGGCGAGAAAGGCGAGATCCGCGCCCGGGGCCCTCAGATCATGGCCGGCTATCGCAACCTGCCCGAGGAAACCGCCGCCACCTTGCGCCAAGGCTGGCTCTACACGGGCGACATCGGCGAGTTCGACGCCGACGGCTATCTCTACATCCGCGACCGCAAGAAGGAGATGGTCATCGTCTCGGGCTACAACGTATTCCCGCGCGAGGTCGAGATCGTGCTCTACCAGCACCCGGCCGTGCGCGAAGCGGCGGTGATCGGCGCTCCCGATTCGTATCGCGGCGAAATCGTGAAGGCGTTCGTCGCGCTGAAGCCTGGCGCCAGCGCCACGTGCGACGCGCTGCTCGAGCACTGCCGCGCCAATCTCGCCAGATACAAGATCCCGGCCGCGCTCGAGATCGTTCCCGATCTGCCCAAGACCGCGGTGGGGAAGATCGACAAGAAGCGGCTCAAGGCCTAACCCACTCGTCATCCTGAGCGAAGCGAAGGATCTCTCGCGCGCGAGCCGGAGACGCGCGGCGATGACGCGGGGTCGCGCGAAAGAGATCCTTCGCTTCGCTGAGGATGACGATGTGGGCGGCGCGGCTAGACTAACTAGGGCGCGTACTCATAAAGGCGCAGTGGCGCCGCCTCATCTGCTTTGCGGGTAGAACCGGTCACAACGAATAGTACGGCATTACGACCGACCATGACCCAAAGCCGACATGCGTGTGCGCTCATTCAATCAGCTCATCGGCGCGGAGTAAGACGGATTCAGGAATGATAATCCCGAGCGCCTTCGCGGTCTTAAGGTTGATGACCAGCTCGAACCTGGTCGGCTGCTCGATGGGAAGCTCGGCAGGCTTTGCGCCCTTGAGAATCTTGTCAACATAGACGGCCGCGCGGCGCCAGGACTCGGCAATATTTGGGCCATAGTCCATGAGTCCTCCCAGTTGCGCGAAGCCTGTTTCGCCCGAGACTGTCGCCAAGCCATGTTTCAATGCAAGTTGCGCGAGCCTCGAGGCATGAGCTGCGAACACCGCCGAATTGACCATGACCAGCGCCTCACTTTTCGCGCGTGAGGCAGCGTTGAAAGCAGCCTCGAAATCTTCGATTCCGCGGACTTCATAAATTTGGAGCGAAATCCCAAGACTTCGCGCGGTTGCGGCATTTTCATTCGGTTGAATGCGGACGCCTGGAAGAGTGAGCAAACCCACACGGGAGACGCTCGGCACAGCTTCCTTGACGAGTTCGAGCCGCTTCGAAACCAGCGCATGGGTCAAGAGACTGAGCCCAGTGATGTTCCCGCCGGGACGCCCCAGGCTCACCGCAAGCCCGAGTTCAACCGGATCGCCTCCGCCGCTCGCCGCCATGACAATGGGAACCGTGTGGGTAACCGCTTTCGCGGCGAGAGTCGAATTCGTGGTTCCAGCAATGAGAACGTCGATGCCAAGCCGTACCAATTCGCTGGCCTGTGCAATGCTCTTTTCAGCGCGTCCTTCGTCCCGGCGCACATAAAGCGACAGATTCTGGCCCTCCACGTATCCAAGATCGCGAAGCCCCGCCCTGAACGCGGTGACCACACGGGCGGGGAGGGAGCTTGGCGGTCCATCAGGGTGTCCTGGTGCGAGAACACCAACGCGCCACACTCTCGTCGGCTGCTGGGCCCGTGCGTCAAGCCGTGCACTCA
>SBBV01000112.1 GCA_005240015.1 Candidatus Odyssella thessalonicensis
CAGCGCGGCCGCATCGGGCGCCGCGCCGGGCCGCGCGAAATAGACCCAGACATTCCCCTGCACCTCGCGCACCGGCGGGGCCGGCACGCGGATGCGGTCGAGGTGGAGCTTCTGGTTCGGCACCAGCGAGGGGATCTCGAGGCAGCGCCCATCGGCGGTCGAGAATTTCCAGCCGTGATAGCAGCAGCGCAGGCCGTCGCCCTCGATCCAGCCGTGATGCAGCGGGATGCCGCGATGCGGGCAGATATCGCGCAGCGCGAAGATGCGTCCCGCCTGGTCGCGGCCGAAGACGAGTGGCTCGCCGAGCATCACTTTGGGGACGAGGCGCTTTGCCCGCACCGCGCGGCTTGGCAGCGCGAGATACCAGAAATCGCGCAGCCAGGGGGTCATCGGAGTTTGTGTCGGATCGCCGCTACTCCGCGGCCTGTTTGGCCGCGACCAGCGGCTCGACGCGCGCAGCGCAGTACTTGAACTCGGGGATCTTGCCGATCGGGTCGAGCTGCGGGTGCGTCAGCAGATTGGCCGCCGCTTCGGCGTAGCAGAACGGGATGAACACCATGCCCTTGGGCACCGCGGTGTCGCGCCGCGCCTTCAATTCGATCGTGCCGCGCCGCGTCGCGACGCGGATGAGATCGCCCGGCTTGATGCCGAGCGCCGCGAAGTCGGCCGGCGCGAGGCTCGCCACCGGCTCGGGCTCGAGCGCGTCGAGGATGGTCGCGCGCCGCGTCATCGCGCCGGTGTGCCAATGTTCGAGCTGGCGGCCGGTCGAGAGCACCATCGGATATTCGGCGTCGGTCGGCTCGACCGGCGGCGCCGGCGTCGCCGGCACGAGCTTGCCGCGGCCGGTCGCGGTCGGGAAGCCTTCGCCGAAGACGATGTCGTTGCCAGGCTTGTCGGGCGCATCGCAGGGATAGGTGACGGCGCTCTCGCGCTCCAAGCGCTCCCAGCTGATGTTGTTGAGCGAGGGCATCGCCGCCGCCATCTCGCGATAGGCATCGGCCGGCCCGCCGTAGTTCCAATTGAGACCGAGCCGGCGCGCCAGCTCCTGGATGATCCACCAGTCCTGGCGCGCGTCGCCGGGCAGCGGCAGCGCGGGCCGGCCGATCTGCACCTGGCGGTTCGTGTTGGTGACCGTGCCGCTCTTCTCGGGCCAGGCCGAGGCGGGAAGGATCACGTCGGCATGGTACGCGGTTTCGGTCAGGAAGAGGTCCTGCACCACGAGATGCTCGAGCTTGGCGAAGGCCTCGCGCGCGTGATGCGCGTCGGGGTCCGACATCGCCGGATTCTCGCCCATGATGTACATGCCGCGGATCGTGCCGGCGTCGATCGCGTTGACGATCTCGACCACGGTGAGGCCGCGCTTGGGGTCGAGCTTGGTGTCCCAGAATTTCTCGAAGCGCGAGCGCAGCTCGGGCGTCTCGACCGACTGGTAGTCGGGGAACACCATCGGGATGAGGCCGGCATCCGAAGCGCCCTGCACGTTGTTCTGGCCGCGCAGCGGGTGGAGGCCGGTCCCGGGGCGCCCGACCTGGCCGGTGGTGAGCGCGAGCGCGATGAGGCAGCGCGCGTTGTCGGTGCCGTTGATGTGCTGCGAGATGCCCATGCCCCAGAAGATGATCGCGGCCTCGGCGCGCGCGTAAAGTCGCGCCACCTCGCGCAAGGTCGCGGCGGGAATTCCGCAGACGGGCTCCATCGCCTCCGGCGTGAACGGCTTGATGTGCTCGGCCAGCGCCTCGAAGCCGACCGTGTTGGCCGCAACATATTGGCGGTCGTAGAGCTGCTCGGTGATGATGACGTTCAGCAGTGCGTTGAGCAGCGCCACGTCGGTGGCGGGCTTGAACTCGAGCATGTGCGTGGCGTGGCGCTTCAGCGCCTGGCCGCGCGGGTCCATCACGATCAGCTTGGCGCCGCGCTTGGCCGCCTGCTTGAAGTAGGTGGCGGCGACCGGGTGGTTCTCGGTCGGGTTGGCGCCGATCACGATGATGACGTCGGAATCCTGGCACGCGGTGAACGGCGCCGTCACCGCCGCCGAGCCGATGCCTTCCATCAGCGCCGCCACCGACGAGGCGTGGCAGAGCCGCGTGCAGTGGTCGACGTTGTTGGTGCCGAAACCGGTGCGCACCAGCTTCTGGAAGAGATAGGCCTCTTCGTTGGAGCCCTTGGCCGAGCCGAAGCCGGCGAGTCCCTTGCCGCCATGCTGATCGCGGATGCGCCTCAGGCCCGCCGCGGCCGCTTCGAGCGCCTCTTCCCACGTCGCCTCGCGGAAGTAATCGAGCGGGCGCGCGGGATCCATCTCCATGTCGGCGTGCTTCGGCACGCCGGACTTCCTGATCAGCGGCTTGGTGAGCCGCTCGCGATGGCTGACATAGTCGAAGCCGAAGCGGCCCTTGACGCAGAGCCGGTTCTCGTTTGCCGGCCCCGAGCGCCCGTCGACCGAGACGATGCGGGCGCGCCCATTGTCGTCCTTGATGTTGTAGGTGATCTGGCAGCCGACCCCGCAATAGGGGCAGACGCTCTTCACCTGCTTGTCGGCCCAGACCGTGCGCGGCCCGGCCTTGTCGGCCAAGAGGCTCGCCGGCATCAGCGCGCCGGTGGGGCAGGCCTGCACGCACTCGCCGCAGGCGACGCAGGTGCTGGCGCCCATCGGATCGTCGAAGTCGAAGATGATCTTCGCGTGATGGCCGCGATAGGCCATGCCGATCACGTCGTTGACCTGCACCTCGCGGCAGGCGCGGACGCAGAGATTGCACTGGATGCAGGCATCGAGGTTCACCGCCATCGCCGGATGGCTGGGATCGGCCGCGGGCGCCTCGCGCGCCGGGAAGCGGCTCGTCGCGACGCCGAGCTTCTCGCTCCACTTCCAGAATTTGGAATCGGGATCGTGCGCGGCGGCCTTGGGCGGCTGATCCGCCATCAGCATCTCGAACACGGTCTTGCGCGCGCGCTTCGAGCGCTCGGAGGCGGTCTTCACCTTCATGCCCGCGCTGGGCTTGCGGATGCACGACGCCGCGAGCACGCCCTCGCCCTCGATCTCGACCATGCAGGCGCGGCAATTGCCGTCGGCGCGGTAGCCGGGCTCGGGCGAATAGCAGAGATGCGGGATCTCGATGCCGCGGCGGCGCGCCACCTGCCAGATCGTCTCGCCCGGCCGGGCCTCGACCTCGGTGCCGTCGAGCGTGAATTTAACCGTCTTGCTCATTGCGCCTTCGCCTGCAATCGCTTGCACTTAGCCCATGTCATAAATGCCGACGGCGGCGCTTCAGCCGCCGTTCAGGGGCGATCATATATTCCATCGCCCGCAAGTCCAGTCGGCCGGGCGGGTTCCGCCGCAGCGATGCGGTGGGCCGGTGGTCAGGGCTTAACGCCTCAACCTCGTCCCACGGAGTACCCGCCTCATGCGTAAACTCGCCTTCGGCCTTGCCGCCTTGAGCCTCGCGGCCCTCGCCGCGCCGGCCTCGGCCAGCATCGGCCAATTCACCGGCCACTGGGTGAATCTGAATCCGTTCACCAACGGAGTCACCCGCGTCATTGTGACCGTCGATGCCGCCGGCCAGATCCGCGTCCATGCCTACGGCCAATGCCACCCCACCGACTGCGATTGGGGCAGCGTGCCGGGCAAGGCGTTCGGCCCCAATCCGGGCGTCAACGCCGTCGCCGGCGCCACCATCATCACCGCCCGCGTCAATGCCGGCTTCGCGCAGAAGCTGCTGATCATCGAGCGCGCCGCCGACGACCGCATCACGGTGAAAGTGCTCACCGACTTCGTCGACGGCAGCGGCCGCCAGGACTATGCGCGCCGGCACACCTTCCGCCGCGTCGCCGGCCCCGGCCCGGGTCCTGGCCCCGGTCCGGGCCCAGGCCCAGGCCCAGGCGGCCCTGGCCCCGTCGGCCCCGTGGCCGAGGATTGCGTCGGCTTCAATCCGATGACGGCGCAGCTCAAGAACGTCGGCGGCGACTGGAAGATCGTCGACGGCGCGCATTGGATCAAAAGCTTCGGCGCCAAGCACGCCGAGGCGGCGCGCGCGCTGTTCTTCATCAAGTCGTACCAGCTGAACAGCATCTGCTTCGTCGGCCGTCCGGGTCCGTCGCTCGAGTACTATAAGCGCGGCGGCGCGCTGCCGGTCGGCGCGCGGCCGGGCGAGGATTGCGTCGGGTTCAACCCCAACGCCGTCGTCATCCAGCCGATGGGCGGCGGGCAGTTCCGCCTCGTCGAGGGCGCCCATGCGATCATGGCGTTCCCGAACCTGGCCGAAGCCCAGAAGGCGCTCGCGGTGATCAAGCAGCACCAGCCGCGCTTCCAGTGCTTCGTCGGCCGCCCGGGGCCGTCGATGACCTATCTCCGGAAGTAGCGCTGCAGCTGCAGTGAACGTGGAAGGGGCGGGCCGCAGAACCCGCCCCTTCTTTCTTGCGCAAGCGACGCGGGCACCACTTCGCCGCATCCGCCTACGGCAGCCGGGAGGTCCTCCGGCTTGGGGCCTTCATTGGCAGCACGGTTTCGGCTGCCGGCCGCGTCCTCGAAACGTCGTCGTCGGCGACCACCGCATCGCCATCCTCGACGAACGGAAAGCCCGAAGTGGCGGCGAAGCGGCGCGCCTCGGCCTTGGCCGCGTCGAAATCGGCGCCGTGAAGACGCACCTCGGCGCCGAGCTCGCGCATGCGCGCCAGCTTGCGCGGGTTGGCGTTCACCGCGGCATAGACAATGCATCGCCGGCCGAAGCGCCGCGCGCCCCACGCCATGGCCTGACCGAAATTTCCCGCCGAGGCGCATACCGCCACGGACACATGCTCGTGCCGGCGATGCCGGTAATAGGACCCGCCGCGGCCCTTGAACGAGCGGACAGGGTTGAGCGTCTCGACCTTGATCGTGAGGACAAGGCCGAGCTGCGCGCTCAGGGTCTCGGCAGGGATTTGCGGCGTAGCGAGGAAAACGGGGTCGATGACGCGGCCGGCTTCGCGCATGCGCTCGAGCGATAGCCGCCCGAGCGCGGCACGAGCGGGCGGCCGCGGGCCATCGGTGGGCGACAGCGTCATCGCCCCTTGAACTCGGGCTTCCGCTTCTCGACGAAGGCCTTCACCGCCTCGAGGTGATCGGCGGTGGTGTGCGCGAGCGCCTGATTGGCGGCGGCGATCTCGAGGAAGTTCGCGAGATCCATGGCTTCGCCGGCGCGCAGCAGGCGCTTGGCTTGGCGCACGGCGCGGGGCGGCTTGCTCGCGATCACGGCGGCGAGCGCCTTTGCTTCGGCCATCAGCTTCTCGGGCGGCACCACCTTGAGCACGAGGCCCTTCGCCAGCGCCTCCTCGGCGCCGACGATGCGGCCGGTGAACGTCATCTCGGCCGCCAACTGATAGCCGATGCGGCGCGGCAGGAACCACGACCCCGCGTCGCCCGGGATGATGCCGAGGTTCACGAACACCTCGCCGAACTGCGCCGTCGTCGACGCGATGCGCATGTCGCACATGAAGGCGAGATCGCAGCCGGCGCCGATGGCGGGGCCGTTGACAGCGGCGATGGTCGGGATGTCGAGCCCGTAGAGCGCCTTCGGGATGCGCTGCACGCCGGTGCGATAGCCCTCGGCGATGTCGAGCGGGGCGCCCGCGAACATGCCGGTGCGGTTGGCCATCGCTTTCACATCGCCGCCGGCCGAGAACGCCGTGCCGGCGCCGGTCAGGATCATCGCCGAGATGCCGGGGTCGGCCTCGACCTCGTGGAACGCCTGCAGCAGCGCCTCGATCATGACCTCGTCGGTCATGGTGTTGCGCTTCTCGGGCGCGTTGATGGTCACCACGGCGACGCGCTGCGCTTTCTCGACGAGGACTTTGGACATGCGGGGGCTCACGGGAGAGAGACGGCTGCCGCCGGATCGGCTAGCCTCGGGCGATGACCACGATCTACCACATCTGCCGGCGCGAGGAATGGGAGGCGGCGCGCGGCACCGGCGCCTATCACGGCGCGTCGCAGGACAAGGCCGACGGCTTCATCCACTTCTCGAGCGCCGCGCAAGTGAAGGCGGGCGCCGCCAAGCACCGCGCCGGCCAGAGCGGCCTCGTGCTGCTCGCGGTCGACGCCGAGCGGCTCGGCCCCGCGCTCGAATGGGAGCCCTCGCGCGGCGGCGCGCTGTTCCCGCATCTTTACGGCGCGCTGCCGGTCGCCGCCGTGCTCGCGGTCCACGATCTTCCGCTCGGCGCCGACGGCGTGCATGTGTTTCCGCCGCTGCCGTCGTAACGCAGTTTTCGAATCGTCATCCTGAGCGAAGCGAAGGACCTCGCGCGCGCGCCGCGAGGCGTCCGCCAAATTGCATCGACCTAAATGCAGGAGATCCTTCGCTTCGCTCAGGGTGACAGGTTGGTACTGGATGACGGCCCTCGCTCAGGATGACGAGACCCAGGCGCTCGGCTAACGTGGCCGCGCTTTTCGCCGGGGCTTCATGGACCTCTACCCGCTGCTTCGCCCGCTGCTGATGGCGCTCGACGCCGAGGCGGCGCACCGGTTCACGATCTGGGGCTTGAAGCGGATGCCGCCGCGCAAGTCGCCGCCGGACGATCCCATTCTCGCGACGCACGTGTTTGGACTCGATTTTCCCAATCCCGTCGGCATCGCCGCCGGCTTCGACAAGCACGGCGAGGTACCGCGCGGGCTGGCCGCTCTCGGCTTCGGCTTTGTCGAGATCGGCAGCGTCACGCCGCGGCCGCAGCCGGGCAACCCACGTCCGCGCGTCTTCCGTCTTTCCGAAGACCGCGCGGTCATCAACCGCTACGGCTTCAACAGTGTCGGCGCCGACCGCGTTGCCGCCAATCTTGCGCAAGCCCCGCGCGGTGTGTCGTGGCAGCACGCGCCGCCGGTGCCGCTCGGGATCAATCTCGGCAAGAACAAGGACACGCCGGCCGAGCGAGCGGCCGAGGATTTCGCGCACGCGCTCGGCGTGCTGCGCGCGTATGGCAGCTACGCGGTCGTGAACGTGTCGTCGCCCAACACGCCGGGCCTGCGTGCGCTCCAGGGCCGCGGCGAGCTGGAGGCGATCCTGGCGCGGGTCCGCAGCGTTCTCGCCGAGCCGGCCTCGACGCCCCGCTCGCCCTTGCTCGTGAAGATTGCGCCCGATCTCGCCGAGGCCGACCTCGCCGATGTCGCGGCGGTGGCGCTCGCCGGCCACTGCGATGGCCTCATCGTCACCAACACGACGATCCGCCGGCCCGAGACGCTCAAGAGCCGCCATCGCGGCGAGGCGGGCGGACTTTCGGGCGCGCCGCTCAAGCCGTTCGCGCTCGGGACCTTGCGGGCGATGTATCGGCTCACCGGGGGGCGCATCCCATTGATCGGCGTCGGCGGTATCGCGAGCGGCGCCGACGCGTACGAGCGCATCCGCGCCGGCGCGTCGCTCGTGCAGCTCTACACGGCGCTGGTGTTCGAAGGGCCGGCGCTCGTCGGGCGCATCAAGCGCGAGCTGGCGGCGCTGCTGCGGCGCGACGGCTTCGCCTCGGTGGCCGCCGCCGTCGGCGCCGATCAGCGCTGAGCCGCGCCGTCACATCGCCGCGAGGCGGGAAGGAAGCGCGCCTCCGCCGGTTCGTATGAGGCTCTTGGCCGATCCCACGCGCGGGCGGGCCGATCCGCGGTGCATGGCCGCGAAGGAGTTGCGATGACGAGGCTTGCGCGTGCGCTCTGCCTTCTCGCCACCGCGCTGTTGCTAGCGGGCTGCTTGGCACCCGCCGGCCCCGAGGATCCGCGTTCCTGGGGCCACGCCGCCTGGTGCGGCGGCATTCCGCCGAGCGGCTACTGCATCGTGCCCGAACGAGGCCACTAGCGAGGGCGCTCGCGCGCTCGGCGCCGCGCGTCGAGCAGGGCCATCAGCTGCTCGACTTCGAGGCGTTTCTCGAGCTGGGCGGCTTCCGCGCGGTCTCGCGCCGAGATGCGGTCGGCCGGCATCCGCGCGCGCTCGACGAAGGCCAGCGCCATGCGGTGCTGGCCGCGGTCGAGCGCACCGATCGCGCGCTCGATCTGCGCCAGGCGCCATTGGCTCATGTCGTCGCCATGCGCCTTCATCTCCGACATCGCCTGCTCGATCGCGAGGAGGGCGTTTTCCTGATTCTGGGAGAGGCCCGCCTTTTCGTCGGGTTTGCGGGCCGGTTTGGGCTTCGCTTTCTTGGCCATGGCAGCGCAACGGGCGGCGGCGCGGCCCGGTTCCACCCCCGGCTGTGTACAGAAACGCAACCTTTCTAATGAGATAGGGCGCGGCGCTAGGCATCGCTAACGGTTTGTTCAGCAAGCATAGAGAGACCGTTAAGCTTACCGAGATATATCAAAGCGGAATTTGAAGCGAGCCTGCGCGCCCATGGCGGGGACTTGGGACACAGCCGAGATGCTGCTCGCGATGGCCGGCGACGCGGAGGACGCGGCGGCGGTGGCGCGCGGCATGGCCGAAGACTGCCGCAGGAGCCGGCGCCGGCGCGAGGCCGCGTTCTGGAGCGAGGTGGCGCTGGCGGTCGTCTGGCTCGCCAACCCGCAGCCGATGATCGCGCCGCGCGCGCCGCCCGAAGGAGGCGCCGCCGTGCTGCGGCTGCCGCACGGCCCGCGCCGGGCCGGCAAGGCTTCGGCGGGCGCCACGGTTCACCGCCTGCGCTTCGCAGCGCGGCTGCCGCGCCGGCGCGGCCGCATCCTGCGCATCACGAAAGAGCTGCGCGAGCTGCTCGAGCGCCAGCGGCGCGAGACGCTCCCGTCGCGGCGCCCGAAAGCGGACGAGCCCGGCGAGGAGACGTAAGGCTGCCGCGCGGCCTTGCTTGCGCTATCTTGCGCGCTCGTCATCGGCCTCGTTCCGGCGGATCCGGCCGCGGCCGCCTGCACGCAGCGGGACTCCGAGCAGAAGCTGCACGCGCTCGTCGAGGCGATGCACGAGCTCGAGGCGCGCGATCCGGGCAAGGTCGCCGAGGTCCGCCGCAAGTTCGACGCGGCGCTCGACCGGGCGCTTCAGCCCTCGTCCGATCCCGACAAGGCGACCGCCGAATTCTGCCAGGCGCTCGACGCGCTGAGGACGGCGCTCCGGCGCTAGCGCGGGAAAATTTGCCGCACGAACTTGCCGGCCCGGCCGGCGTTGCCATCCCGGGCGCGGTGCGTCCCCGCGCAGCGAAGGAGATTGGCAATGTCCCGACACACCCCCGCGATCGGCCTCGCGGCGGCGCTCGCTCTCGCCACGGCGCTCGCCGCGCCGCCGGCGGCTGAGGCCGACGAGCCGTGGAAGGTCGAGCAGGACTATCGCAAGAAGGCGAGCAAGGCCGCCTATGAGCGCGAGAAGGAACTGCGCGAGGCGAGCTACGAGCGCAGCAAGGAACTGGCCGAGGCGCGCCACGACTACGAAAAGCACCTGGCCGACAGCAAAGGACCCGAAGCCGCCCGCAAGTACCAGAAGCGCGTCGCCGAGGTCGAGCACGAATACGCCAAGAAGCGGGCGGAGATCGAAGCGAAGTACGGCAAGGAGATGCGCGAGGGCGAACGGAAATTCTACCGGCGCCTCGACGACTGACCGCGGCGCGGGGATGCGCGGCGCCTGCGCTTGCGTACCCGCCGCATGAACCGGCCTTGCATTCGACACAGTCGCTGCCGATAACGCGGCGTCCGCCGCCTCGGCGGCGTCCGCGACATTCACCAGGAGGGGCTCGGCTCTTTGCGCCGCATCGGCGCCGCGGGCCGAGGATTGCGCGATGAAGCTTGCCCGCGTGCACGTCACCGAATTCCAGAGCGTGCGCGACTCCGGCGCCTTCGAGATCGGCGACATCACCTGCCTCGTCGGCAAGAACGAGTCGGGCAAGACGGCCATCCTGCAGGCGCTCTACCGCCTCCACCCGTTCATCGACGCACACGGCCGCTACAGCATCACCGACGACTATCCGCGCTGGGAGGTCGAGGACTATAGGCTCGCGGTCGAGGCCGGGCGGCGCCCGCCGGCGCGCGTGGCGCGGGCCGAGTTCATGCTCGACCCCGAGGACCGCCGCGCGGTCGAGGCCGTGGCGGGGCCGAACGCGCTCAAGAGCAACGTGCTCGCGATCGCCAAGGGCTACGACAACGTGCTGAAGCTCGAGTGCCAGGTGGACGACGAGGCCGTCTTCCGCCACATGCTCGCCGAGCACGCGCTGCCGCAATCCGTCACGGAGCAACTCGTCGGCACCACGTCGATCACCGACACGCTCGGCGTCCTGGGCCGCGCCGAGCCGGTCGAGCCGGTCAGGAAGCTCGCCGCGATCCTGCGCGAGGTGCAGTTCCGCCGCGGCTTCGGGCCCTATCTCGCCGAGGCGCTGTTGGCGCCGCGCGTGCCGCGCTTCCTTTACTTCGACGAGTACTACCAGATGCAGGGCCGCGCCAACATTGAGGCGCTCAAGGCCCGCATCGCCGAAGGGAAGCTCGAGCGCAGCGACTATCCGCTGTTGGGGCTCATCCACAGGGCGCGGCTCAAGATCGAGGACCTGCTCGACCCCGCGCGCACGCGCGACTTGAAGAACCGCCTCGAGGGCGCGGGCAATCACCTGACGCGCCAGATCGTCAAGTACTGGTCGCAGAACAAGCACCTGCAGCTCAGGTTCGACGTGCGGCCCGCGCGGCCCGACGATCCCGAGGGCATGCGCCAGGGCACCAATCTCTGGAGCGAGGTCTACGACGCCAAGCACATGGTGACGACCGAGCTCGGCTCGCGCTCGCGCGGCTTCGTCTGGTTCTTCTCGTTCCTCTCCTGGTACGGCGACGTGCAGCGCGAGAAGCAGAACGTGGTGCTGCTGCTCGACGAGCCGGGGCTTTCGCTGCACGCGCGCGCGCAGGAGGACCTGTTGCGCTACTTCGAGGCCGAGGTGAAGGGCCACCACCAGCTCGTCTACTCGACGCACTCGCCGTTCATGGTCGAGGCCAGGCGCTTCGACCGCGTGCGCATCGTGCAGGACCTCGGCATCGAGGGCGACGAGCCGCTCGAGGCGGCCCAGGGCGGCACGCGCGTGATCACCGACCTCGCCGAAGCCAGCGCCGACAGCCTCTCGCCGCTCGAGGGCGCTCTGGGCCACGAGCTCGCGCATTCGATCTTCGCGGCGCCGCACACGCTCGCGGTCGAGGGTGTGGCCGACCTCATCTATCTCGAGGCGATGAGCGCGCTCTTGGC
>SBBV01000331.1 GCA_005240015.1 Candidatus Odyssella thessalonicensis
AGCCGGTCGCGCTCGTCGTCGCGGGCCGCGCCGAGCAGCGCGGGCAGAAGGTGCACAACCTCGCGGCGGCGCTCGCGGCGACCTCGGCGGCGGACGAGATCGTCTGCTTCGCCGATGCCGATGCGCGGTGGCCGCGCGACACGCTCGTCACGTTGGTGCGCGAGCTCTCGGCCTGGGACGAGCCGGTTCTGCTGAGCGGCTATCGCTGGATGTATCCGGCCGCGCCGCGACTGGGGGCCACGCTGGCCGCCGCGGCGAGTCTGCCCGTCGCCGCCATCGCGAAATCGCCGCGCTGGGATCTCGCCTGGGGCGGCACGATGGCAGCCAAGCGCGCCACGCTCGAGCGCATCGACCTCGCGCGGCTCTGGGCCCGCAGCCTTTCCGACGACGTGCCGCTCGCGCGCGCACTGCGCCGAGCGGACGGTTCGCCGCGCACCGCGGTGAAGCTGATGCCCAACCTCTTCGTGCCGAGCCCCTGCGATTTCACGCTCGGCGCCGCCTTGACCTTCTCGCGCCGGCAATACGCCATGCTCCGCCTCTATTCGTGGCGCCACTGGATGTTCTCGCTCGCGGTCTATGCCGTGTTCTTCGCCGGCCTCGGCGCCTCCATCGCGGCGTTCGCGCTTTCGATGCCGGCCCATCTTCAGTGGCTGGCCGGGGCGTGCTGGGCGCTGGCCGTGGCGCGTGGCCTTGTTCACGCGGGCGTCGTCGCGCGCTGCCTGCCGCGGGATGCTGCCTTGCGCTTCCGCGGCGCGATTGCGCTCGATACGCTGTTTCCGTTCCTTCCCGCGTTTCTTCACGCATTCGGGCTGATCGCCAGCGTGAACGTCCGCACCCTGCGCTGGGCCGGCATCCGCTACACCATGGCCGGCGACAAGGTCGAACGCATCGAGCGGTAGGACCTCCGTAGGGGCGGGCTTCAAACTCGCCCCTACGACCTGCTGAGGCACGTTCTATGACAGCCTCGCCGCGCGGCAGATCGTCTCGAAGTAGCTGAAGTCGGTCTTGCGGTCGGCGGCGCAGAGATAGAGGAAGTGCTGGCGCACGAGGTTGACCGGCACGCGCTTGAGATTGAGCCCCGGATACATCGCGTGGAGATCGAGCTTGCGCATCACCGGGCCGCGCTGCACGCGGCCGCCGAGATCGATCCGGGCGAAGGCGATCGGATCGATCCAGCCGCGGCAGATGGCGTCGGACGGCGCCCAGTACTCGACCCAAACGAGATCGGGCGCCGTGGCCACCGTGGCCGTGGCGGCATGGAAGCGGCGCGCATTCCGCTGGCACGACAGCGCGCCGTCGGCGGAACCGATCGTCAGCAGCGAGAGACGGTTGCGGCCGGCGAAGGCGGGATCGTGGATCAGCTTCTCGGCCATCTCGATGCCTTGGATCGAGCCGATGCTGTGGCCGACGATGAGCACCTCGTCGTAATGCTCGCGCGCCTGGCGCGCGGCGACGACACGCACCCACTCCGCCACCATGCGGTCGAGCGCATGCGCGCGCCCTTCGGCCTGCAACGTCATCATGCGCAGCGCCGAGACGAAGAAGTAGAGCCAGATGACCCGCTCGAAGAGGTAGACGGCCTGCAGGAACACGAGTCCGCCCGCGAGCCGGCCCAGGAGCCGCCAGGGGTCGCCGACGCTCTCGGGCAGCAGCAGCATCGGCCAATGTGCCAGCGTGGTGCCGATCCAGAAGAATCCGGGCACGGCCAGGATCACATAGAGAATGATGATCGCAGCCGGAGCGTGCGACCGGCGCAACAACCAGAGGCCGCCGGTGCGCACGAACGCGAACAGCGCCTGGGCATAGGCCGCGATCAGGCTGAAGACGTCGCGGACGTAGTAATTGCCCAGCACGACCTGGCGCGGGCTCAGCACCGTGTAGTCGATCACGACCGGCCGGGTGCCGTCCGCGGTCTCGACGCGCCAGCCGGGCAGGCCATCGGCGTCGGTCGAAAGCCGGCTCACGGCCGTGGTGCGGCCGTGGACCGCGTTGTCCTTGCCGAGCTCGCGACGGAACAACCAGTAGAGATATTGCGCGCCGTTGGGGTCGAACCCGGCGATGAAGAAGACGGCGCGCCGGAACGGTGCAGTCACGGTCTAAGCCTGCGGCAAGAGCCGCCGGCTTAGAATGGAATATCGTCGTCGAAATCCTTGCCCGAAGGCGGGCGGGTACGGCCGCTCGGCCGGGCACTGTCGCTCATGCCGCCATTGCCGCCTTCGGCGACGCCGGCGCCGGCACCGCCGCGGCTGTCGAGCATCTGCAGCTCGCCGCGAAAGCGCTGGAGCACGACCTCGGTCGTGTACTTCTCCTGGCCGCTCTCCTTGTCGGTCCATTTGCGCGTCTGCAGCTGGCCCTCGACATAGACCTTCATGCCCTTCTTCAGGTATTGCGCCGCAACATCGGCCAACCTTTCGTTGAAAATCACGATGCGGTGCCACTCGGTGCGGTCCTTGCGCTCGCCGGTCGCCTTGTCGCGCCACGTCTCCGACGTGGCCATGGTGAAGTTCACGATCTTGCTGCCGTCCTGCGCGTTGCGCACTTCGGGATCGCGGCCGAGATTGCCGACGAGAATGACCTTGTTGACGCTGCCTGCCATGGTGCTGCACGGCCTCCGAGAAAAAGTGTTCTAGTTCGGTTCCACTCTAGCCGCTTCGGCCGGGAGGGGCGAGTCGAAAAATCATCCGCCCCGGGAAAACTGGCTGTCGGCCCGCGAAAACGGGACCCATATCGCCGTCGCGCGTTGGCTGGAAAGATCGCACGGCGGCGAAGCCGTATGGGTCCCCGCTTTCGCGGGGACGACAATTGGGTGCGCGCATAGCCCCGGAGGCATATCATGAAGCTCGAAGGCTCCTGCCATTGCCGCGCGGTGCGCTTCTCGGTCGAGAGCCACACGCCCTACCCGTTCAACCTCTGCTACTGCTCGATCTGCCGCAAGACGACGGGCGGCGGGGGCTATGCCATCAACCTGATGGGCGAGGCCAAGAGCCTCAAGGTCACCGGCCGCAAGCATCTCGCCTATTACCGCGCGCGCATGAACGGCACCCGCAGCGACGCGCGCCGCCATTTCTGCCGGAAATGCGGCAGCCACCTCTGGCTCTGGGATCCCTCCTGGCCCGAGCTGGTGCATCCGCTCGCGGCCGCCATCGACACCAAGCTGCCGAAGACCCCCGAGCGCGTGCACCTGATGCTCGGTTCCAAGGCGAGCTGGGTCCCGGTGCCCAAGGCAAGCCGCAAGGACCGGCATTTCAAGGAATATCCGGCCGAGAGCATCGAAGGCTGGCACAAGAAGCGCGGGCTGTGGAAGTGAAGTGAACCGGGCAGGAAAGACTTCGCGCGCCGAGGACCTCCTTACCTTCTCCCCGACTCCCCGGCTCCTTGTTCACGTCCGCTTCGCCGACACCGGCGCGACTTATCCAAAGCTCGCAAACGGTGGCGGCGCGTGACAGAGTCGACTCCGCAAGTCACGCACCCCATATTCCCGTCCGTTCCGCATTGGTTTCCGTGATATGGCAGGCAAGGGCTTTGACGTCGACGCCCCGATGATCCGCGTGCGCGGGGCGCGCGAGCACAATCTCAAGAACATCGACGTCGACATTCCGCGCAACCGGCTCGTCGTCATCACCGGGCTTTCGGGCTCGGGCAAATCGTCGCTCGCCTTCGACACGATCTACGCGGAAGGGCAGCGCCGCTACGTCGAGTCGCTCTCGGCCTATGCGCGCCAGTTCCTCGAGCTGATGGGCAAGCCCGACGTCGACTCGATCGAGGGCCTCTCGCCGGCGATCTCGATCGAGCAGAAGACGACCTCGCGCAACCCGCGCTCGACCGTCGGCACGGTCACCGAGATCTACGACTATATGCGTCTGCTCTGGGCGCGCGTCGGCATCCCCTATTCGCCGGCCACCGGTTTGCCGATCGAGAGCCAGACCGTCTCGCAGATGGTCGATGCAGTCCTGGCCATGCCGGCCGGCACGCGGCTCTACATCCTCGCGCCGGTCGTACGCGGCCGGAAGGGTGAATACCGCAAGGAGTTCCAGGAGCTGCAGAAGCGTGGCTTCCAGCGCGTCAAGGTCGACGGCAAGATCTACGAGATCGACGAGGTGCCGCCGCTCGACAAGAAGCGGAAGCACGACATCGAAGTCGTCGTCGATCGGCTCGTGACTTCGCCCGAGCTCGGCAACCGCCTGGCCGACAGCCTCGAGACCGCGCTCGAGATCGGCGACGGCCTCGTCTTCGCCGAGAATGCCGATGGCGGCAAGCGCACGACGTTCTCGGCCAAGTTCGCCTGCCCGGTTTCGGGCTTCACCATCCCCGAGATCGAGCCGCGCCTCTTCTCGTTCAACAATCCCTACGGCGCCTGCCCGGCCTGCGACGGGCTCGGCACCAAGCTCTACATGGACCCCGAGCTGGTCGTGCCCGATCCGCGCCTGACCTTGCGCGACGGCGCGCTGGCGCCCTGGGCCGATTCCACCTCGCAGTATTACACGCAGACCATCGACAGCCTCGCGCGGCACTACAAGTTCAGCGTGACCACGCCGTGGCGCGAACTGCCCGAGAAGGTGCGCAAGATCATCCTCAACGGCAGCGGCGACGAGGCGGTGACGATCCGCTACGACGACGGCGTCCGGAAATACGAGACGACGAAGCCGTTCGAGGGCGTGATCCCGAACCTCGAGCGGCGCTGGCGCGAGACCGAATCCGACTGGATGCGCGAGGAGCTCGCGAAGTATCAGAGCTCGACCGACTGCGAGACCTGCAGCGGCCACCGGCTCAAGCCCGAGGCGCTCGCCGTCAAGATCGACATGAAAACGATCTCGGAGGTCGCCGCGTTCTCGATCTCCGCCGCGCGCGAATGGTTCGCGGCGTTGCCGAAGCGGCTCACCGCCAAGCAGAACGAGATCGCCGCCCGCATCCTGAAGGAGATCAACGAGCGGCTCGGCTTCCTCGTCAATGTCGGGCTCGAGTATCTCACGCTCTCGCGCAACTCGGGCACGCTCTCAGGCGGCGAATCGCAGCGCATCCGCCTCGCCTCGCAGATCGGCTCGGGGTTGACCGGCGTGCTCTACGTGCTCGACGAGCCCTCGATCGGCCTGCACCAGCGCGACAACCGGCGCCTGCTCGAGACGCTCACGCGACTGCGCGATCTTGGCAACACGATCATCGTCGTCGAGCACGACGAGGAGGCGATCCGCGAGGCCGACTATCTCATCGACATGGGGCCCGGTGCGGGCGTCCATGGCGGCGAGGTCGTGGTGAGCGGCCTGCCCGCCAAGGTTTTCCAGCACCCGACCAGCCTGACCGCGCAATACGTCACCGGCCGCGCCGCGATCCCCATCCCCGACATGCGCCGGCCGCCGCAGAAGAACCGCATGCTGCGCGTGGTCGGCGCGCGCGAGAACAACCTGCAGGACCTCGCGGTCGATTTCCCGCTCGGGCTCTTCGTCTGCATTACCGGCGTCTCCGGCGGCGGCAAGTCGACGCTCGTCGTCGAGACGCTCTACAAGGCCGTGGCGCGGCGCCTGACCGGCGCGCGCGAGCACCCGGGCGAGCACGACGCCATACACGGCCTCGAGCACATCGACAAGATCATCGACATCGACCAGTCGCCGATCGGGCGCACGCCGCGCTCGAACCCCGCCACCTACACCGGCGCGTTCACGCCGATCCGCGACTGGTTCGCCGGCCTGCCCGAGGCGCAGGCGCGCGGCTATCAGCCCGGGCGCTTCTCGTTCAACGTCAAGGGCGGGCGCTGCGAGGCCTGCCAGGGCGACGGCGTCATCAAGATCGAGATGCACTTCCTGCCCGACATCTACGTCCAGTGCGACGTCTGCAAGGGGAAGCGCTACAACCGCGAGACGCTCGAGGTGCTGTTCCGCGAGAAGAGCATCGCCGACGTGCTCGACATGACGGTCGAGGAAGGCGCCGAGTTCTTCAAGGCCGTGCCCTCGATCCGCGACAAGCTCGAGACCTTGAAGCGCGTCGGGCTCGGCTACATCCACATCGGCCAGCCGGCGACCACGCTCTCGGGCGGCGAGGCGCAGCGCGTGAAGCTCGCGAAGGAGCTGTCGCGGCGCGCCACCGGCCGCACGCTCTACATCCTCGACGAGCCCACGACCGGCCTCCACTTCGAGGACGTGAAGAAGCTCCTGGAAGTGCTGCACGAGCTGGTCACGACCGGCAACACGGTGATCGTCATCGAGCACAATCTCGAGGTGATCAAGAC
>SBBV01000037.1 GCA_005240015.1 Candidatus Odyssella thessalonicensis
GCCTTTCACCGACAAACAGATCGCATTGTTGCAGAGTTTCGCCGCCCAGGCGGTCATCGCCATCGAAAACACGCAGCTGCTCGGCGAATTGCGCGCCCGCACCTCGGAGCTTAAACTCGCCAACACGGCGAAAGCCCGGTTTCTGGCCATGGCGAGCCACGACCTGCGCCAGCCACTGCACGCCCTAGGCCTGTTCGTTGCCCAGCTGCGGACCCCGCTCAGACCTGGTGAAAGGGCCAAGACGGTCGAACGAGTCGATGCAGCGGTCAGCGAAATGACTGAAATGTTCAACTCGCTGCTGGACATTTCCAAGCTCGATGCCGGCGTCCTTACGCCCAAGATCGCCGAATTCCCGATTGCGCGGCTGCTGCGGAAAATCGAGGCGACATTTGGTCAGACAGTGCAAGAAAAAGGCCTGCGTCTCCGCGTGATCCGAAGCGATGCGTGGGTGCGCAGCGACGCTCTGCTGCTCGAACGGATACTGTTCAATCTCGTATCCAATGCCGTGCGCTATACATCGCGCGGCGGAATCATCGTCGGATGTCGCCGGCGCGGCGAGACGTTGCGGATCGAAGTATGGGATAGCGGCCCCGGCATTCCGGAGGATCAGAGGCAGAATATCTTCGGCGAGTTCGTCCAACTTCGCGCGCCGGAACGGGACCGGTATGGCGGCCTGGGGCTTGGCCTGGCCATCGTCGACAGGCTTCGCCGCCTCCTCAACCATCAAATCGAGTTGAGCTCGACCGTGCGCCGGGGTTCGCGATTCACGATCCTGGTCCCGATCTCCGCCGAAGGCGTCACCTCCGCCGAAAGCCGTGCAGCTCATCCCGCCGCCTTCGCGGTCGAAGGCAAGGTCATTCTCATTCTTGACGATGCTCCAATTGTGCTGGAGGGAACCAGCGGATTGCTCGGCAAATGGGGATATTCCGTCGTCACCGCCGGTTCCGACGCCGCCGCATTGATCCAGCTTGCCGCGCGTGAACAACGCCCCGATCTCGTAATCTCGGACTACCACCTTGCGAACGGAACGACCGGGATCGAAGCGATCGAGCGGATCAATGCCGCGTTCGGCGCACCGATTCCCGCCATTCTCATCAGCGGCGATACGGCACCCGAGCGACTGCGCGACGCCAGAGACAAAGGCTACATTTTGCTGCACAAGCCCGTCGACCCGATGCGGCTTCGCGCTGTCATGCATCAGCTCTTCAAGGATGATGGCGACAGGGACGCTGCCAGGGCGTGAAGTGATCGCTTCACGACCCGGATTTCGGCGACACTTCCCAACCCATTTGTCCCAATTTTATCACGGCCTCGGTGCGGTTCGTGACGTTGAGTGCCTTGAGAACGACCGTGATGTGGTTCTTCACGGTCGGCACCGCCATGTTGAGGGCCTTGGCAATGGATTTGTTGTTCTTGCCTTCCATCAGCAGCGCAAGCACCTCGATCTGACGATCGGTCAGCCCGAGATCGTTGGGAAATTTGCGCGTCGCCGGCTCATTTCTAAGCCGCGAAGGGGTCGCTTCCTCGCCGTCCAGAATTTCCGAGGGAATGTAAATACCGCCGGAGAGCACCAACTGAATGGCGTTGAGCATGACCTCGCGATCCGTCGTTTTCGGGATGAAGCCCAGGGCGCCAAGTTTGAACGCCCGCTTGACCGTGTCTTGATCGTCCGCGCCCGAGAGAACGATGATCGCAATGGCCGCATGACGCTCACGCAGCTCGGCGAGGACGAAGAGGCCATCTCGGTCGGGCAGATTGATATCAAGCAGGATAAGGCTGATGTCGGGATGTTCCTCGACGAGGCGCATCGCCTGACGGCCGTTCGGCGCCTCAAATATGACGGCATCGCGCTTCACTTGTTGCAGGACGGTATGCAACGCCTCGCGAATCAGTGCGTGATCATCGACAATGAGAACTTTCATGGCGACTCTCCGTCATCCCCTCGCACGGAGATTCAATTGAACGAATATACACCCACCGTCGGGTCCCGTGGCCAGTGCTGCCGATCGGATCGCACAGTACCTTGGTCATAGGACCTTAGAACCCCGCCGCCGGGACCCCCGGCTGATTCACACGCTGGCCGCCGTTGACCGATGATCGTCAACGGACATGCAGCCTGCGGATAGCGGGGACTCGACGTGATCGGTCTGGATGGAGTCACCACCGGAAGGCGGCGCACCGAAATCCGTAACCGCATCATCGGTTCCGATAATGCGAGGGCTGTGGCCGATTGCCTAGCATCGAGCGTCATCGATGGAGGTTGCCCTGCCCACCACTGCCGATAGGCGCCTGCTCAAAGCAGCGGCGATCTTCGCGCTCGCCGCAGTGTACGTCGTCGCATGGGTCCCCCCCGTTTCCGCTCAGGAGGTCAAGGTGACGAAGCTCGAAGAGAGCCGCGAGATGGCCGACGGCGCGCTGCTCGCCCAACTGGGACTCGACGCGGGCACGATCGAGACGTGCACCGATGTCGCCGCACTCTGGCGCGCGGTACGCGAGCTGGCCTTGCCGGGGCGCATCTCGGAACCGATGCAGCAGCGGATCCTGCGCCGGATCTGGCACGCCGATCCCGAGATCCGCGATGCCAGCGTGGCCCACTCCACGACGAACTGAACCCCACTCGCGTCCAAGAGAGAGGGGATCGCAAGGATGTTGAGAACGATCGCGACGGGAATTGCGCTAACGGTGCCGGTTCTCGGCGCGGCCCTCGCGGCGCGCGCGGACTCGGTGCACCCGCAGCGGAACAGCCGCCCGCCGGCCGAATGCATCGTCCCGGTGGCGGTGGCGCCGGGCTATCTGCCGCGGGCCAACCTCAGGGTCGAGAACCGGCGCGCCACGGCGATCGAAGTCTGGCTCGAAGCACGCACCGGTTCGGGCTTGCCTCGGACCGAACTCGCGCGACTCGGCCCCTTCGAATCGCGCGCATTCGCCCACGCCTTGCCCGCGGGCCGCAATGTCCTGGCCGCAGATGTCGGAGGGGAAGGGGCAAAGCTGCTGCACTACGTGCTTATCGTGCACAACCGCGGTCCAGAGACCTGCGCGCGGCACTACCTCTGGCGCATCGAATAGCGGCGGAGATCGGCATGAGCAACCGTCCGGCCCCCGAAACGGATCCGATCGCTGCCGCGCGCAACATCCTGCGCGGCATGGCCCGCGACGCGCAGGAAGGCCGCCTCTTGCCCGAGGGCGGGCCAGCGTGGCAGCGGCTGCGCGCCGAAGCGTTCCGCTACTTCATCGGCGTGCCGATCCTGCGCGCGTGCCGCGCGTGCCTGCGACTCTTGGCCCGCCGGCCGGCCGTAGCAGAAAGTGGGCAGGGATGCGGGGAGAGGCGGAGCTGATGGCTGTCGCGCAACGCGCGCCTTGTCCCATCTTCCCCCACCCGTACCTCCGGCGCTGCCGCCGCTAGCCGCTCTTGCTGCGGCAACGCCCCTCTTGAACCCGCCGCCCGTTTTGCGCTAAGCCCTCACCCGCATGTCGGCACCCTTGGAGGCCGGCATTTTTCTTTGGAATTCAGGAGTTTCTCATGAGCGAGCTGCTCGTCCTCAAGGCCGAGCGGCGCGACCGGGCCGGTAAGGGGGCCGCCCGGGCCACGCGTCGCGCGGGCGTCGTGCCGGGAGTCATCTACGGCAACAAGGAAGCGCCCGAACTCATCACCCTCGACCCCAAGCCGCTCGAGGCCGCGATCAAGAAGCGCGGCTTCTACAGCACCGTGATGGCGGTCGAACTCAACGGCAAGCGCCAGCAGGTGCTGCCGCGCGAGGTGCAGCTCCATCCCGTCACCGACCGGCCGGTCCACGCCGATTTCCAGCGCGTCGACGCCAAGTCGAAGGTGCGCGTCTGGGTGCCGGTGCGCTTCGTCAATCACGACCAGAGTCCGGGCATCAAGCGCGGCGGCGTGCTCAACATCGTGCGCCGCGAGATCGAGTTCGCGTGCCCGGTGAGCGCCATTCCGCGCGAGATCATCGTCGATCTCTCCGGCCTCGAGATCAACGATTCGGCGCACATCAGCCGCGTGAGGCTGCCCCAGGGCGTGCGCCCGAC
>SBBV01000511.1 GCA_005240015.1 Candidatus Odyssella thessalonicensis
CGCGTAGCCCTCGGTCAGCAGCGTCGTGAAGTTCTTCGAGTGCTCGCCGAGCGCCTGGCGCGCTGCGCCGAAATCGAGCAGCACCGGCGAGCCGTCGCCGCGGATGAAGATGTTCTCGGGCTTGATGTCGCGGTGCAGGAAATTGTGCCGGTGCACTTCCTCGACGCCGTCCAACAGCGGCATCATGAAGGCAAGCACCTGCGCTTCGGACATCGTGAGCGTGTTGCGCAGAATCTCCGCGAGGCTGATCCCGTCCTGGAATGCCATGACGAGATAGCCGGTGCCGTTGGCCTCGAAATAGGCGAGCACCGGCACGATGTTGGGGTGGCGGAAGCCGTTGAGCAGCTTCGCCTCCTCGCGGAAGCGCTCCAATCCCCATTCGAAATCGCGCGCCGCCCCTTCGCTGAGCGGCCGCACCGTGGTCCCGTCGCGGTCGCGGACGGCGAAAGCGGTCGGCAGGTATTCCTTGATCGCGACTTCGCGATTGGTGATGTCCTCGACCGCCTTGTAGGTGATGCCGAAGCCGCCAGCGCCCAGGATGGCGCCGATCGCGTAGCTATGGAGCCGCGCCCCCGGCTGCAGCGCGGAGAGATGGTCGTCTTGGCGCAAGCGCGGGCCTCCGCCTCTCATCTGCCGCCACTCCCCGCTGGAAAACCGAGATTGCACGCGCCTTCCGGCGGTGACGCTTTCTCGGCTCAACGTGGCCTGCGCGCGCCGCGTCATCCGTCGCGCTCGAAATTGCGGGCCACTGGCAGAAGAAACGATTCGAGGCCGAAAAGGTTGCTGTCGGCGCCGTTGTCGCAGCCGGCGGCGTTCGGGAAAATCACGGATTGTTGCAGTGTATGAGGAGCGCGCGCGCGGCGCCGCTAAACCGCCTTGAACGCCACCACGGCATTGAGCCCGCCGAACGCGAGCGAATTCGACAGCGCGGCGCGCACCTTCGCCTTGCGCGCGGTGTTGGGCACGTGGTCGAGATCGCACTCGGGGTCGGGGCCGAGATAATTCGCCGTCGGCGGCACCACGCCTTCCTTGATCGCCTTCACCGTCGCCACCGCCTCGAGCGCCGAGGCGGCGCCGAGCGCATGGCCGTGCATCGACTTGGTGGAGGTGACCATGAGCCGCTGCGCGGCGGGGCCGAACACGGACTTGATCGCCTTCACCTCGGTGACGTCGTTCAGCTGCGTGCCGGTGCCGTGCGCGTTGATGTAGTCGACGTCCTCGGGCGCCAGCGCGGCGCTGGCGAGCGCCTGGCGTATTGCGCGCGCGGCGCCGTCGGTGTCCGGCATCACGATGTCGCCGGCATCGGCGGAGAGCCCGTAGCCGGCGATCTCGCAATAGATCTTGGCGCCGCGCTTCCTGGCGTCGTCGAGCCGCTCAAGCACGAGGATGCCGGCACCCTCGCCGATCACCATGCCCTTCCGGTCCCTGCTGAACGGGCGGCAGGTGTCGCTCGCCATCACGCGCAGGCTCTCCCAGCTGCGCTGCGAGGTGAGCGAGATCTCGGCTTCCGAGCCGCCGGCCAGCGCCGCGCGGGCGCGGCCGGTGCGGATCATCCAATAGGCCTCGCCGAGCGCGTGGTTCGAGGAGGAGCAGGCCGACGAGATGCAGAAGGCCGGCCCCTTCAAGCCGAACTTCATGCTGATCTGGCTCGCCGCGGCGCTGATCATCATGCGCGGGATGGTGAGCGGATGCGCGCGCGGCTTCCCGAGCTTGTGCAGGAAATAGAAGGCCTGATCGATCGTGCTCCAGCCGCCCACGCCCGAGGCGATGATGACCGCGGTCTCGAGGCAGAGGGCCTCGTCCTTCGTGAAGTCGATGCCGGCATCGGCGACCGCCTCGCGCGCCGAGAGCAGCGCGAACTGCGTGTAGCGGTCGTAGACGAGCAGCTCGCGTTCGTCGAAGCGCTTGGTCTCGTCGTAGTTCTTGACCTCGGCCGCGATCTTGATGTTGACCTGGGCGAGCGGCGCCTGCGTCAGCTCGCCGATGCCGCTTTTTCCGGCCTCGAGCGCGGCCCAGATCTCGCCGACATTGTGGCCGAGCGGGGAAATGCTGCCGATGCCGGTGACGGCGACGCGAACGGGCTCTGCCATGCTCGAGCGAAAGGCCTGGGTGATGAAATTGGGGGCCGGCGCTCAGGCCGTCTGCTGCTGCTTGGCGGCGATGAGGCGCTTCACGCCGTCGACGACGTCCTTGAGCGTGGAGAGCTTGAAGCTCTGATCGTCCTGCGGGACGTAAACGTCGAACGCGTCCTCGATTCCGAACAGGATCTGGACCATGTCGAGCGACTCGATCTTCAAGTCCTCGAGCCTGGTCTCGAGCGTCAGCGTGCCGCGATCGATACGCGCCTCCTTGGCGATGATGTCGAAAATCTTCTCGCGGATCTCTTCGTCGGTCATCACTTTCTCCCACCTGGACGGGCGTCCCCGCTCGCCAGCAGCTTCTTCTCGAGTTCGGCGATGCGCTCGCGAAGCGCCATCAGGTCGCGCAGCATGCGCGGCAGCCGCTTCACGTGCAGATAGAAGCTCTGCGAGTCCTTCCACGGCTGCGCCGGATAGCCGCCCCAGATCTCGCGCGGCGGAATCGACTGCCACACGCCCGAGCCCGCGACCACGATGGAATCGTCGCCGATCGAGATGTGGTCGGCGACGCCGACGCCGCCGGCGAGGGTGACGCGGTCCCCCAGCGTCACGCTGCCGGAGATGCCGACATTGCCGGCGATGAGGCAGTTCGATCCGATCGTGCAGTTATGGCCGACCTGCACGAGGTTGTCGATCTTGGTGCCGCGCCCGATCCGCGTCGGGCCGAGCGTGCCGCGCGCCACCATGGTTCCGGCGCCGATCTCGACCTCGTCGCCGAGCACGACGTTGCCGATCGAGTTGATGCGCACGATCGCGAGATTCTGCGCTTCGATGCGGCCGGTTTCGCGGGCCGATTCGATGCTGCCCTTTTCGGGGGTGACGAAGCTGAAGCCGTCGGCGCCGATCACGGCGTTGGGCTGAATGATGACGCGGTTGCCGACCATGCAGTGATCGCCGACGCGGGCGCCGGAATGGACGAGGCAGTCGTCGCCGATGCTTGTGCCGGCGCCGATCGAGACTTGCGCGAGCAGCCGCGTGCGCGCGCCGATGCGGGCGCGCGGGCCCACCGAGCAGAGCGGCCCGATCGAGGCATCGGGCGCGACCGTGGCGCTGGGATCGATGACGGCGGAAGGATGCACGCCCGGCGCCGAGACCGGCGGGCGATCGAAGATCTCGAGCAGTTTCGCGAGCGCCAGGCGCGGCCGCTTGACGACGATGCCGCCTTTCAAGCCCGCCAGCGCCGCCGCGCGGCCTTCGGCGACCGCGGCGGCGGCGGCCTTGGTTCGCGCCAGCGCCTTCTCGGCGCTCTCGTCGACCGCGAGCGCGAGCGTGTCGGCTCCCTCGGCCATGGCCGGGTGGGCGACGCCGCGGACGAGCACGCTGCCATCGCCCACGAGCTGGGCGCCGAGCGCGGTGGCGATGTCGGTCAGGCTGCGCGCCGGAGCGGCCGCGGCGGTCACGGAGGGGACTCTCCTGGGCCCGTTCTGGGCCGGTCGGGGGTCATGTTGCGCTGCGATGCTTACTCTGTCCGGGCAGGCTATTTCAACCGAGCTTAACGGCGCTCAAACAACCGCATTGGTACCTTGGTTGCCAAGGAAAATCTCCATCGCCGCAACCGCCTCGCGCGGGCGCTCGATCTGGAGGAAATGCGTGGTTTCCGGGATCATGGCGTAGGGAATGCGCTGGTCCTGCGCCAACCCCTCGGTGAGGAAGGC
>SBBV01000140.1 GCA_005240015.1 Candidatus Odyssella thessalonicensis
ATTCGGCGAGATCCGCTTCGATGCGAGCGGCACCGCGACGATCTGCTTGAACGTGGTCTCGTGGCCCTGGCCCTGGTTCTTGGTGCCGACGAGGATCGTCGCGGTGCCGCTCGCATCGAAGCGGATCTCGCCGAATCCGAGGCCGGGCGAGGCCGCGCGCTCGATCGCGTTGACGATGCCGAGCCCGCGCAGCTTGCCCTCCGCTTCGGCGGTGCGGCGCCGCGCCGGGAAGCCCGCCACGTCGGCGAGCGCCAAGGCCTTCTGCATGTTCGTTGCGAAAGCGCCGCAGTCATAGGTGAAGGTGAGCGCCGTCTTGTAGGGAAAGGCGTCCGGCGCGATCAGATTGCGCCGGCGCAGCGCGACGCGATCGAGGCCGAGCTCGCGCGCCGCGTCGTCGATGAGGCGCTCGATTACGAACGTTGCCTCGGGGCGGCCCGCGCCGCGATACGGCGCCGTGGGCGCCATGTTGGTGAGCACGCCGTGCACGGCCACATGCGCGGCCGGGATCGCGTAGACGCCGACGAGGCTGCCGACATTGCTGATGGTCGCGATCATGTTGCGGTCCGAGGAGATGTAGGCGCCGACATTGGCGTAGGTGCGCACGCGCAGCGCCAGGAAGCGGTGCTCGGCGTCGAGCGCCAGCTCCGCCTTGCTGATGTTGTCGCGCGCATGCTCGTCGGCGAGCACCGCCTCGCTGCGCTCGCAGGTCCACTTGACCGGCCGGCCGAGCTTCTTCGCCGCCCACAGCACGAGCCGGTGCTCGGGATAGAGCCAGCCCTTGGTGCCGAACCCGCCGCCTACATCGCCGGCGACGACGCGCAGCTTGTGCTCGGGCATTCTGAAGATGCGGGCCGCCAGCACGTTGCGTACGCGGTGCGGATACTGCGTGTCGACGTGGAGCGTGTAGCTGTCGTCGCCGCCGTGATATTCGCCGACGGCGCCGCGCGGCTCCATGTAGTGCGCGAAGACGCGCGAGATCCGATAACGCCGCCGCACCACGCGCGCTGCGCGCCCGAACGCGGCCTTCGTCGCCGTCGCGTCGCCGGTATCGTAGAGGTAGGCGATGTTGTCGCGGCACTGCCCCCAGGCCGCGATGGCGTCCGGCTCGATCGCATCGCCGAGATCGGCGATCGCGGGCAACTCCTCGAACGTGATCTCGATCCGTTCGGCCGCGTCCTTCGCCGCGGGAAGCGTCTCGGCGACGATCAGCGCGATCGGCTCGCCCACATAGCGCACACGCTCGCGCGCGAGTCCGGGGAAGATGGGAGCAAACATCGGCGCGCCGTCGGGCCGCCGCAGCTGCAACGAAGGCGCGCTCGTGCCGAGGCCGTCGGCGCTGAGGTCCGCCTCGGTGAAGATGCTGAGCACGCCCGGAACCTTCCGCGCCGCCGCGAGCTCGATCGCGCCGATCCGGGCATGCGCATGCGGCGAGCGCAGCAGCACCGCATGGGCCTGGCGCGGTCGCACCACGTCATCGACATAGCGCCCCTCGCCGCGCAGCAGTCGCGGATCTTCGAACCGAGCGAGCGCTTGGCCGATTCCATACGCTTCCATCCGTCAACCCTCCTTGCAACGCACTCTAGGCAAAGGCGGGGGCGGCGTCTCTTGGTTCCAGTTGCCCGCGCGCGGAGCGTGGGTCAAAATGCCGCCTCCATCGTTGAACCGAGGATCGGCCACCAGGCCCGCACGGGAGGAAACGCGATGGCCCAGCAGCGCATCAGCTATGTAGCCCCGGCCACGATCGCCGATCCGGCCATGCTGGCCGAGCTCGACCGCTGCCGGCGCGAGGGCACGCCGCGGCCCGAAAGCCAGGCCGTGCGCGCGCATGTGCCGGCGGTGTTCTGGGCCTTCGCCAATGCCTGGCGCGACACGTTCCGCAACGGCGTGCTCGATCACGGCATCAAGGAGCTCTGCCGCGTCTACGTTTCGCGCTCGGTGAAATGCGATTATTGCGGCAACCAGCGCTCGGAGAAGTCGCGCAACGCCGGCATGGTCGAGGAGGATTACCGCGATCTGCTCAATTTCGAGAGATCGACTCGCTACGACGCGCGCCAGCAGGCGGCGCTCGCCTATGCCGAGGCGATCACCTGGGATCTCGAGACCGATGACGCTTTGTGGGCACGGTTGAAGCAGCATTACACCGAGCCCGAGCTGGTCGAGCTCGGCTTCTTCGTGGCGCTCACAATGGGTCAGCAGCGCTGGCTCAGGACGCTCAACATCGAGCACCATCAGGTGCTGCCGGGCACCGCCGCGTCGATGGCGCCGGGCTTCGAGACCGCCGAAGCGCAGGCGAAGAGCAAGGCCGCGAGCGACTACTGGGCCAAGCCGAAGCCGGCGCCGCAGCGCTCGGCGGCCGAATGAGCCGAAGCGCCGCAGCCTTGCGCGCCGATCTGACCGCGCGTCCGGAGCGCGCGGCGAGTTCCGCCCGCATCCGCGTCGCCGGGCTTGGCAAGCGCTACGGCGCGCTCGAAGTCTTCACGGCGGTCGATCTCGAGGTGGGCGAGCGCGAGATCGTGGCGCTGGTCGGCCCCTCGGGCTGCGGCAAGACCACGCTCTTGCGCTGCATCGACGGCCTCTTGCCCGCGGACGAGGGCGAGATCTTCATCGAAGGCGAGCGCGTCAGCGAGCCGCGCGCCGGCGTCGCGATGGTGTTCCAGCATTTCGGCCTGTTCCCGTGGAAGACGGTGGCCGAGAACGTCGCCTACGGCCTGAAGCTCGCCGGCGCCGCGAAATCCGAGATCGCCGAGAAGGTGCCGGCGTTCATCAACCTCGTCGGGTTGAAGGGTTTCGAGCACGTCTACCCCTATCAGATGTCGGGCGGCATGCAGCAGCGCTGCGGCCTGGCGCGCGCGCTGGCGCTCGAGCCCTCGGTGCTGCTGATGGACGAGCCTTTCGCCGCGGTCGATGCGCAGACGCGCGAGATCCTGCAGTTCGAGCTGCTGCGCATCTGGGAGCTGCGGCCCACGACGATGCTGTTCGTCACGCACTCGATCGAGGAGGCGGTGCTGATGGGCGACCGCGTGGCGGTGCTGAAAGGCCGGCCGAGCCGCATCCCGGAGATCATCGCCGTCGATTTGCCGCGGCCGCGCACGCGCGAGACGCTCACGTCGCCGCGCTTCGCGAGCTTGCGCGAGCAGGTGTGGAACACGCTCAAGGACGAGGCGCGCCGGGCCGAGTTCGCCATGGAGGGCCACGAGCGCAGCCGCTAGTAATTCCACCCGCGCGCCGGGCGCGAATGCGCGGGAGCAGAAAAGGGAGGAACGACGATGATGCCAACTCGCTCGTCTCGGGCCGCGGTCGCGGCCGTGGTCGTCTTGATTGCCGGCTCGGCCGTGCCCGCCGGCGCGCAGGAGAAGCTCACGCTCGGCCTTCCCGGCATCCCGCCGGTGTTCGCGACGGTGCTGCAATACACGGCGCGCGAGGAGGGCTTCTTCAAGAAGTACAACGTCGACGTGACCCTGCGCGAGTTCGATTCGGGCGCCGCCGCGGCGCGCGCGGTGCAGTCCGGCAACATCGACGTCTCGCTGTCGCCCACGCCGGTCATCGTCAACATGATCTCGAACGCCGGCGTCGACCTCGTCGCGATCTGGGGTATGGAGAACCCGACCTGGGTGCTGGCGACGACCGACAGCGCGATCGCCAAATGCGCCGACGTTAAGGGCCAGGGCGTCGGCGTCGATTCGATCAACGGCGCGCGCTCGGTGGCGATGCGCGAGATGATCGCCCCGTGCGGCCTCAAGCCCGACGACGTGAAGCAGATTCCGCTCAGCGCCAATGTCGGCGCCGCGTTGATCGCCGGCCAGCTGAAGGTCGGCGTGCTGCACATGGACGACGTGCCGGTGATCGAGGAGCAGCTGAAGAAGAAGCTGCACTTCATCACCTCGATGCGCGAAGTGAACCCGGTCAACCACTACCTCGTCATGGTCGCGAAGCGCGACACGCTGGCGAAGAAGCGCGACGCCTATGTGCGCCTGCTCGCCGCGCACATCGACGCCACGCGCTTCCTGAAGGATCCCAAGAACGCCGACCGCGTCGCCGCGATCGCGAAACCGACCGGCCGCGCGCCCTCGGTCGCCAAGACCGCACTCGGCAAATATCTCGAGATGGAGTTCTGGCCGTTCGACCGCGATGGCCTGACGCAGCGGAAGCTCGAAGCCGTGGTCGAGAACCAGAAACGCACCGGCGCCATCCGCGAGGGCAAGACGCCGGTGGCCTACGACAAGCTCGTCGACACGGCGATCTGGCGCGACGCGATGGAGCTCGTGAAGCGCGGCGGCAAGTAGCGCCGGCTTCGCCGGGGCGGGCGCTCGCGTGGCGCG
>SBBV01000055.1 GCA_005240015.1 Candidatus Odyssella thessalonicensis
ACGTGGAGCTGGCCAAGAAGCTGCTCGCCGAGAAGACCGCGATCCGCGCCGCCGAGCTTTCCGCCGCCGACAGCCATTTCGCGCGGCTGCGCGAGGGCCGCCCCGAATCGATCGAGACCTCGGCGATCCATCTCGACATCGTGCGCGACCTGAAGCGCATCAACAGCCACCTGACGTCGGTCGCCTACCCGATCCTCGAGGCCGCGGGCGCCTTGCGCGACAGCCGCCTCATCGAGGGCGAGGGCGAGCCCGCCAAGAACGGCGGCGCGCCCGTGGCGGCGCAGCTGCGCTGACGCACGGTCGGAACGACCACCGGAAGGCGGCGTCGTTTCGGTCGACAGCCGAGGATCCCGCCATGGCCAAGCCCGTCAACGACGATCCCGATCGCGACAAGCGCCCGGGGAAGGATGGCGGCAAGCCCATGCGGCGCCCGCAAAACCTGGAGCGCCCGCGCAAGCTGACGCCGCAGCAGCAGGCGCAGGAAGACCGTCTTCTGCTCCAGGAGGGCGAGAAGCAAGGTTGGGAGCAGCGCGGGCCCGAGAGCTTCGGCGCCGACGAAGCCGGCGAAGCCGGCAAGCCGCGCATCACGCGAATGTCGCGCGTGCCGCAGACCTGGCGGCCTGCAGCGCGGTCAAGAGCCAGCAGCGCCCGTGGGGACCCTGGGTCGTGTTGGGACGCACATAGGTGAAGGCCTTGCAGCGCTGCGCGCGCACGCAAAGCGATTGGCAGGTGGCGTAAGAGTCGTGCGCGGGCGCCAGCGTCAGGCTGTGATAGTCGCCGCCCATGCGATCGATGTTGTTTTCGATCTTGAATTTCTCCGGTTCATCGAGGGCGGACGCATTCGCAGAGATGGCGATCGCGGTGGCGGCGACGAGTGCCGCCAGCGCGGCAGAGCGAATTGGACGTGTGGACATGGAGAACTCCGTACGCGGGCGTCAGTCCGGCAAGCGCGTCCAGCGCGACTTGCCCGAATCCGTTCGGCGGCCTCGCGTGCCGCTCCAATTCACTTCGAGCTCTTTCGTGCATCCCTGCAGCGTAACGTTGCCGCTCCAGATCCCGTCGCTCCAGTATCCGCTCCACGTGCCGGCGCGGGAGCTTGTGATTTGGATAAAGCCGAGGCGTCCGTCCGTCGTCCGGGTGTAGGTTCCGCTATAAGAGTGGGGCCCGCCGCTCAGGATGACGGTGCCCCAATCGGCGCCGCTCCACTTCCCGGCCAGCTGGCAAGCCGCCGGTTCCGCTTTGACGCCGGACACACAGCAGTCGCTCGCGCGCGGCTCCGGGACGCTCGACTTCAACCAGCAGACGCCCTGCGGCCCCTGGATCGTGTGTGGGCGCACATAGGTAAAGGCCTTGCACTCCGGCTGTTGGCGGCACATGGCTTCGCAAGTCTGCCAGCGGTCGTGTTCGGGAGCGAGCACGGAGCGTGTGTAGTCGCCACCCATGCGATCGATGTTGTCTTCGAGCGTGAAATGCTGGGCGCGCGCCGCCTCGGCAGCGCCGATCATGCCGGCGGCTGTGAGCAGCGCCAACGCGGCGCTGCGAATGAGAGTTGTGGACATGGGGGTACCCCCTGGCCTTTGCGTGCCGGCAACCCCACGCGCCGGGCACGGTCTACCTCGCCCATGATTATCTACCACGACGCGTCTCGCCTGCAATTCCGTCGCTGCGCTCGTGCGTCTTCCCACCCCCCCGTGACACCTGTTTTGTTCTAGTTCCGGCACGAGGCCTCACTGTGAGGCTAACCGTCGGTTGGGGCGAAGCCGAGCCCGCCAAGAACGGCGGCGCGCCCGTGGCGGCGCAGCTGCGCTACCTGGGGCCGCGCCCCTCCAGGCGCGCACCTTCTCCGCCATCGAGCAGAGCGCGGCTGGAGCCGCGCGGTCCCAAGGCCTATGCCCGCACGCGCGCTCCGTCGGGATCGTAGGGCGCGCGCGCATGCAGTGTGGCCGCGCAGCGCTGGCCGGCAATGTCGATCTGCCAGCGCCCGCCCTCGAGCCAGGCCGCGTCGAGCGCCGCGTCGCCGGCGTGCACCAGCGCCAGGCACACCGTGCGCCCGAGCGTGTGGCCGTAGGCGGCGGAGGTGACTTCGCCCGCCGGCCGGCCGTCGCGCACGACGAGCTCGCCGCCCCAAGCGACGGGCTCCGGGTCGTCGAGCGTGAACGCGACGATGCGGCGGGCCGGCGGCTTCGTCCTCGCCGCCGCGAGCGCGTCGCGGCCGATGAACGGCACGGCCTTGTCGAGCTTCACCGCGAAGCCGAGCCCGGCTTCCCACGGCGTCACGTCCGGCGAAAGCTCGCGGCCCCAGGCGCGGTAGGCCTTTTCGAGGCGCAGCGACTCGAGCGCGTAGTAGCCGGCGTCGCGAAGATCCAGGTCGCGCCCCGCTTCCGTTAGCGCCTCATAGACGGCGACCGCGAACTCGCTCGGCACATAGAGCTCCCAGCCGAGCTCGCCGACATAGGTGATGCGGCCGGCGAGGATCGTCGCGTAGCCGACATCGATCGGCCGCATCGTCGCGAATGGGAACGCGGCGTTTGCGAAGTCCACGCGCGAGACGCGCGCCAGCAGCTCGCGCGAGCGCGGGCCCATCACCGACAGCACCGCATAGGCGGAGCCCACATCGCTGAGCATGGCGTGCGCGTCGCTCGGAATGTTGCGCCGGATCCAATCGGCGTCGCGCACGGTCTGCGCGGTGCCGGTCACGATCAGGTAGCGGTCGGGCGCGAGCCGGGTCACCGTGAGATCGGTCTCGTAGCCGCCGCGTGGATTGAGCATGCCGGTGTAGACCATGCGGCCCGCCGGCACCGCCACGTCGTTGGCGCAGAGGCGCTGCAGCACGGCCTCGGCATCGCGGCCCTGCAGCAGGAACTTCGAGAACGAGGTCTGATCGAAGACCGCCACCGCCTCGCGCGCGGCGCGGTGCTCGGCCGCCGACCAGGGGAACCAGTTGGCGCGGCCCCAGGAGTAGTCGAGCTTCGGCTCGGCGCCGGCGGGTGCCAACACATTGGCGCGCTCCCATCCCATCTTGTTGCCGAACACCGCGTTCTTCGCCTTCAAGCGCTCGTAGAGCGGCGAGCGGCGCAGCGGCCGCGCAGTTTCGAGCTCGCGGTTGGGCCACGGCATCTTGTAGTGGAGCCCCAGCACCTCGGCGACGCGGTCCTTGAGCCACGCATCGTTGCCGTTGAACGCGGCGAAGCGGCGGATGTCGACCGGCCAGAGGTCCATCGTGGGCTCGCCGGCCGCGATCCATTCGGCCAGCGCCCGCCCCGCGCCGCCGGCGCTGGCAATGCCCATCGAGTTGAAGCCGGCGCCGACGAAGAAGCCGCGAACGTCGGGCGCCTCGCCGAGGATGTAGTTGTTGTCGGCCGTGAAGCTCTCGGGGCCGTTCACGAACTGGCGCACCTCGGCCGTCTCGAGTGCCGGCACGCGGATCAGCGCGTTTTCCATCAGGATCGCGAACTGGTCCCAGTCGTCGGGCAAGAGCTGGAACTCGAAATTGGCGGGAATGTCGTGCGCCTGGTGCCAGGGCTTGGCCACGGGCTCGAAGCCGCCCATCAGCAGCCCGCCCACCTCCTCCTTGAAGTAGATGTAGCCGTCGGGGTCGCGCAGGCAGGGCAGGTCCGGGAACACGCCGGCGATGCGCTTCGTGACGATGTACATGTGCTCGCACGAATAGAGCGGCGCCGCCACGCCGATCTGGCGCGCGAGCGCGCGCGACCATTGCCCTGCGCAGCAGACGACGATGTCGGACGCGATCTCGCCCCGATCGGTGGCGACGCCGGCGATGCGACCCCGCCAGGTCTTGAGCGTCGTGAGGCGCGTCTTCTCGAAGATGCGCACGCCGCCCTGCCGCGCGCCCTTCGCCAGCGCCTGCGTGATGTCGGCCGGGTTCGCCTTGCCGTCGCTGGGCAGCCAGACGGCGCCCTTCAGATCGTCGGTGCGCATGATCGGCCATTTGGCGCCGGCCTGCTCGGGCGTGAGCAGCTCGCAGGGAACGCCCTGGCCCTCGGCCATCGCCGCCACGCGGCGCAGCGACGTCATGCGGTCGTCGGTGCGCGCTACGGTCAAGCCGCCGCACTGCTTCCAGCCGGTCGAAAGGCCGGTTTCGGCCTCGAGCTTGGAATAAAGCTCGGTCGAGTAGCGGATGAGCCGCGTCATCGAGGGATGCGTGCGCAGCTGCCCCACCAGTCCCGCCGCGTGCCACGTCGTGCCCGACGAGAGCTGCCCTTGCTCGAGCAGCACCACGTCCTTCCAGCCGAGCTTCGCCAGGTGATAGGCGACCGAGCAGCCGACGATGCCGCCGCCGACGATCACGGCGCGCGCGTGCCGCGCCAGTTCATTGGCCATCAAGTCAACTCTCCGGTAATCGGCGCGACTGTGACCGCTCGCGGGCGACGGGTCGAGTTGGAATTTTCGATAATTCCTATAGACGTCGGCCGAGATATAGGCGGGCCTAGAGCCGTCCCGCGAGCGCCGCCTCGTACATCCTGCGCATCTCGGGCACGCCGGCCTTGACCGGATTGCCGCTGGCGGTGGGATCCTCCGAAGCCATGGCCGAGAAGCGCTCGAGGTGATCGGGCTTCACGCCGAGCTCGGCGAGCGTGTGCGGGATGCCGATCGTGCGGCGCAGCTCGAGCACCCAGTCGAGGAAGCCCGCGAAGCCCGGCTTGGCGAGGCCGAGATAGCGCGCAAGCCGCGCGATCTTCTCGGCGATGGCCGCTTCGTTGAAGCGCAGCACATAGGGCATCACCACCGCATTGGTGAGGCCGTGATGCGTGTCGAGCACCGCGCCGACCGGATGCGAGAGCGAGTGAATGGCGCCCAAGCCCTTCTGGAACGCGGTCGAGCCCATCTGCGAGGCGGCGAGCATGTGGGCGCGCGCCGCGATGTCCTTCCCGTCGGCGACCGCGCGCGGGAGGTACTCCTTCACGAGCCGCATGCCCTCCAGCGCGATGCCGTCGGCATAGGGGTGGAAGAACGGCGCGCAATAGGCCTCGAGGCAGTGCGCGAACGCATCCATGCCGGTGGCGGCGGTGACCTTGGGCGGCAGGCCGAGCGTAAGCTCTGGATCGGCGATGACCACGCGCGGCATCATCTTCGGGTGGAAGATGATCTTCTTGGTGTGGCTCGCCTCGTCGGTGATGACGCCGGCGCGGCCGGTCTCGGAGCCGGTGCCGGCCGTCGTCGGCACCGCCACGACCGGCGCGATCCCCTTCTCGTCCGCGCGCGTCCACCAATCGCCGATGTCCTCGAAATCCCACATCGGCCGGGTCTGCCCGGCCATGAACGCGATGACCTTGCCGGTGTCGAGCGCGCTGCCGCCGCCGAACGCGATCACGCCGTCGTGCTTGCCCCGGCGCAGCACGGCGAGCCCGTCCTCGACGTTCTTCGCGACCGGATTGGATTTGACGCCGTCGAACTTGTCGATGCCGAGCCCTGCCTTGCGGCAGAGCTCGACGGCCGCGCCGATCATCGGCAGCTTCGAGAGCCCGGGATCGGTGACCAGCAGCGGCCTCGCGATGCCGGCGGCCCCGCACGCCTCGGCCAGCTCCTTGATGCGTCCAGCGCCGAAGCGGATCGCGGTGGGGTAGTTCCAGTTGCCGGCGAGGCTGACGGGATTGCTCATCTCTGCATTACTTTCTTGTCGTCCCCGCGAAAGCGGGGACCCACGGCGCCACCGCCCCGGCGTTGAACGCGAATGCACGTCGCTGGAGACATGGGTCCCCGCTTTCGCGTCGCTTTCGCGGGGACGACATTCGGGATTCATGCTGGGACATCTTACGCCACCGTGCGCAGGTGGAATGATTTCGGCCGAGTCAGGTGGTCGAAGCCGAGCTTCGAGAGCGTGCAGCCGCGGCCGGAATCCTTGACGCCGGTCCAGGCCAGCTCGGGATCGAGATAGTCGCAGCGGTTCATGAACCAGGTGCCGGTCTCCACCGCATCGCCGATGCGGAGCGCCGCCGCCTCGTCCTGCGTCCAGATCGCGGCCGTGAGCCCGTAGCGGCTGTCGTTCATGAGGCGGATCGCCTGGTCGTCCGATTTCACCTTCATGACGCCGATGACGGGTCCGAAGCTCTCTTCGGTCATCACGCGCATCGAATGATCGACGTTCACCAGCACTTGCGGCGCAAGATAGGGCGTTCCCGCCCTGTCGCGCGCGAAGCGCTTCGCGTCGATGAGCGCCCTGGCGCCCTGCTTCACCGCCTCGGCCGTCTGGCCGCGCACGAAATCGGCCGCGGCCGCGCGCACCATCGGCCCCAGGGTCGTCTCGGGCTTCAAGGGATCGTCGAGCACGTAGGTGTCAGTGAGATCGACGAAGCCCTTGACGAAGGGCTCGTAGACCGCTTCGTGCACGTAGATGCGCTCGATGCCGCAGCAGCTCTGGCCCGAATTGAAGAAGCTGCCGTCGACGAGATTCTCGACCGCATGGTCGAGCTTGGCGTCGGCGCGCACATAGGCGGGGTCCTTGCCGCCGAGCTCGAGGCCGGTGGCGATGAAGCGGCCGGCCGCGGCGCGCTGGATCGCATGCCCGCCCTCGACCGAGCCGGTGAACGCGACGAAATCGACGCCGTCGGAGGCGACGAGCTTCTCGGTGTCGGCGTGCGAGATGTGCAGGACCTGCATCACGCCCGCCGGCAGCCCCGCGGCGGCGAAGCCTTCGGCGAAACGCTCGGCCACGAGCGGCGTCTGGCTCGAATGCTTCAAGATCACGGCATTGCCGGCGAGGATCGCGGGCACCACGGCGTTGACGGCGGTGAGAAACGGGTAGTTCCAGGGCGCGATCACCAGCACGACGCCGAGCGGCTCCTTGCGGATGAAGCGCGTGAAGCCGGCGCGCGCGGCGGCTTTCACGTCGACGAGGCCCTCGGGCGCCAGCGCCGCCATCGTCTCGGCGCGCTCGCACATGCGCTCGACCTCCATCGGCGTATAGCGCACCGGCCGGCCCATCTGGCGCGTGAGCTCCGTGCCGATCTCGTCCTTCCTGGCGCGCATCGCGGCGACGAAGCGCTTCACCACGTCGACGCGCGCCGAAAGCGGGACGGCACGCCATACACGCTGCGACTTCTTCGCCGCGGCGAGCGCCGCCGCGACCTCCGCGCCGCCGGCGAGGCTCCGCCGCGCGACGACGCTGCCGTCGATCGGCGATACGACCGTGATCTCGCCGGTCATCGACGCCAACCTGGCGAGGGGTGCTTCGCTTCGCTCAGCATGACGAACTGCGTCAAATGATCTCGAGATACCGCTCGAGTTCCCAATCGGTGATGTGCTTCCGGAATTCGCGCTCTTCCCATTCGCGCGTGGCGGCATAATGGTCGACGAAGGGCTTGCCGAACAGCTCCTTCGCGGTCTTGGACTGCTTGAGGCGATCGGCCGCCTCCATCAAGGTGCGCGGCAGCTGGAGCCGGTCCGCGTGCTGCTTGGCGTAGGAATTGCCCTTCACCGGCTCGCTGAGCTTCAGCTTGTTCTCGATGCCCCAGAGGCCCGAGCCGAGCGCGGTGGCGAGCGCCAGATACGGGTTCGCGTCGGCGGCCGCGATGCGATACTCGACGCGCGTCGATTTTTCCGAGCCCGGAATCACGCGCAGCGCCGTGGTGCGGTTCTCGACGCCCCAGCTCGCCACCGTCGGCGCCCAGAAACCGGGGATGAGCCGGCGATAGGAGTTCACGGTCGGCGCCACCATCGCCAGGAGCTCCGGCATCAGCAATTGCTGGCCGGCGACGAAGCTCCGCATCGTCTCGCTCATGCCGTACGCGGATTTGGGATCGTGGAACGCGGACCTGCTGCCCTTGGCGCCGCGCCAGAGCGACATGTGGATGTGGCCGCCGGCGCCGGGCCAGTCCTTCGACCACTTCGCCATGAAGCTCGCCATCCAGCCGCGCCGCTCGGCCAGCACCTTGGTGAACGTCTTGAAGAGCGCGGCCCGGTCGGCGCTCTCGACGCCGGCCGCGATGCGCAGCGCCGCCTCGAACGCGCCGGCGCCGGTCTCGGTGTGGAGGCCCTCGAGCCCGCAGTCCATCTTCTCGGTGAGATCGAGCAGATCGCGATACCACTCGGCGAAGACCGAGTTGCGCAGCACCGAATAGCCGAAGAAGCCGGGCGTGATCGGCCGCAGATTACGGAAGCCCTTCTCGCGGATCGACTGCGGCGTCTCGGCGAAGACGAAGAACTCGTATTCGAAGCCGACCTTGACCTCGAAGCCGAGCCTGGCCGCCCGC
>SBBV01000308.1 GCA_005240015.1 Candidatus Odyssella thessalonicensis
CGCCTGAAGCTCGCGCTCTGCGCGAGCGGCTCCCACGAGCTCCTCGCGGCGCACGAAGCCGAGCGTGGTTCCGACCTGATCGCGCAGGAAGCCCCCGATGCCCTGCGGGAACGCGAGCACGATCACGACGATGAGCAAGCCGAGCATGCCCTGCCAGTAGTCGGCGAGCCGGGGCACGCCGAACAGGCCCCAGAACGCTGGGTTCTTCACGATGTCGCGCAGCCATTCGAACGCCGCGGCGCCGATCACGGGGCCGGAGAGGGTCTGGGCACCGCCAAGCATCACCATGTAGAGCCCGTCGAACGAGTGCGGGATGTCGAGGATGTCGGGAAAGACGCTGCCCTTCGAATAGGCGAAGAGCCCGCCCGCCATGCCGGCGAAAGCGCCGGCCAGCGTGAAGGCGAGCCACTGATGCGTGCGCACGTCGATGCCGATCGCGTCGGCGCGGCGCGGCGAATCGCGGCCCGCGCGCATCGTGGCGCCGAAGGGTGCAAACAGGAACCGACGCAGCAGCAGCACGCCGCCCGCGGTCAGCGCCAGCACGAGGTAGTAGTAGGCGGTGCGGTCGAGGACCCACTTGCTGCGGCGGAGGCCCAGGATGCCGTTCTCGCCGTCGGTGAAGTCCGACTGGAAGACGTAGGACCAGATGATCTGGGCGCCGGCGAGCGTCAGCATCGCGAAATAGACGCCGGAGAGGCGCGCAGCGAGCCAGCCGATGATGAGGGCACCCGCCGCGGCGAGAAACGGCGCGCTCAGCAGCCCGAGCTCCATCGGCACCCTGTAGTACTTGAGCAGCAGCGCCGCCGCATAGGCGCCGAGGCCGAAATAGGCGGCGTGGCCGAACGAGTGCATGCCGCCCGGCCCGGCGATGAAGTGCAGGCTGGCCGCGAACAGGATCAGCACGAGGATGTCGATCGCGAGCAGCGCCAGGCTCTCGCCCGCGAGCGGCAACAGCAAGAGCGCCACGCCGATCGCGGCGTAGAGCAGCTTCAAGGGCAGCGTCGCGGGGCGGAGCGGGGCCTCGGCGATCCCGCCATGCCCGCCCGCGGCAACGCTCGGCCGGCCGAGCAGGCCCCAGGGCCTCACGACGAGCACGATGGCCATCACCAGGAACATCAGGACCAGCGTGATCTTGGGGATCACCAGGATGCCGAACGCGTTGAGCTCGGCGATGATCAACGCCGCGAGATAGGCGCCGGCGATGCTGCCCATGCCGCCCACGACCACGACGACGAAGGCCGGCGCGAGGATCAGGAGATCCATCGTGAGATTGACCGACTCGGGGCGCAGCATCTGCAGCGACCCGCCGAGGCCGGCCAGAGCCGCGCCCACGAACAATACGCTCGTGAACAGGAGCTTCTGGTTGACGCCGAGCGCTCCCACCATCTCGCGGTCCTGCGTCGCCGCGCGCACGAGCGTGCCCCAGCGCGTCTTGGTCATGAGCAGCCAGATCGCGCCGAGCACGCCCAAGCCGATGGCGATGAACACCACGTCGAAGACGGGAATCGCCTGATCGCCGATCGGGATGGTCCCGCGCAGCGCCGGCGAGGTCTTGTCCTGCACGCCCCAGACCGCGCGCGTCGCGTCCTTGACGATCAGCACGACGCCGAAGGTGGCGACGAGCTGGAACAGCTCCGGCGCGCGGTAGATGCGCCGGAGCAGCAGCACCTCCATCACGATGCCGAGCACGCCCACGGCGAGCGCGCCGCCGGCGATCGCGACGAGAAAGCCCACGACGCCGGTACCGAGCTCGGTGACCAGCGTGTGCGCGATGTAGGCGCCGAGCATGTAGAACGAGCCGTGCGCCAGGTTGACGATGCGGGTGACGCCGAAGATCAGCGACAGGCCGACCGCCACCAGAAACAGCGACGACGCGCTCGCGAGGCCGGTGAGGAATTGGACGAGATAGAAGGACATCGTTCTCTCAAGCCGTCATCCCGACCGAAGCACACGCGCCTCATGGCGTGCGTGCGAAGTGCAGGGATCGCGAGCCAAGTTCACACGAACCGCGCGCGAGAGGCGCGGGACGGCGCCTACTCGTCCATGGCAGGATTCTTCATTTGACCCGCCCGTCCGCTCGCGATCCCTCGACTTCGCGTGCGCGCCCTAAACGAGCGCGCACGCTTCGCTCGGGATGACGAATTGCGCGCACGAGCGCACAATTCTTCACTTCATCGCCTCCGCCGGACGCAGCTTCTTCACCTGGTCGTCGCTCGGCATGTATTTGGCGCCGTCGGCGTAGTACCAGTTCTTCATCGTGGGCTTGCCGCCCTCGACCGTGGTCAGGCCGACATAGGCGCCGAGCGTCGATTGCTGATCGAGCGCGCGGAAGTAATAGGGACCCATCGGCGATTTCAGCTGGATGCCGCGCGCCGCTTTGATCAGCGACTCGGTATCCGTCTTGCCCGCCTTCTGCAGGATGCCCGCCGCCGCATACATCCAGGTGTAGCCGACGATCGAGCCCAGGCGCGGATAGTCGTTGTACTTCGCCTGATAGGCCTTCACGAACGCATCGTGCTCGGGCGTCTTGACCTTCGACCACGGATAGCCGGTCACGATCCAGCCCTCGGGCATGTCGGCGCCGAGCGGGTCGGCGTATTCGGGCTCGCCGGTGAGGAGGCTGACGATCGTGCGGTCCTTGAACAGGCCGCGCGCGTTGCCCTCCTTGACGAACTTGGCGAGATCGCCGCCGAAGGTGACGTTGTAGATGCCCTCGGGCGCCGCCCTCAGCAGCGCCTGCACCTCGGCGCCGGCGTCGATGCGGCCGAGCGCCGGCCATTGCTGTGCGACGACCTCGACGTCGGGCCGCGCTTTCTTCAGCTGCGCGATGAACGACTTCACCGCGTCCTGGCCGTAGGCGTAGTTGGGCGCGATCGTCGCCCATTTCTTCGCCTTCGACTTCTTCGCCTCCTCGACCAGCATCATCGCCTGCGAGTTCGTGCTGGCGCGCAGGCGGAAGGTGTAGCGGTTGCCCTTCTCCCACACGATCTGGTCGGCGAGCGGCTCGGCGGCGAGGAAAAACACCTTCTTCTGCGCCGCGAAATCGGTGACGGCGAGGCCGATGTTGGAGAGGAACGTGCCGCCGATCATCGCGACCTTGTCCTTCACCACCATTTCCTCGGCGATCTTGACCGCGTCGCCGGGCTTGCCGCCGTCGTCGCGCGCGATCACCTCGAGCTTCTTGCCGAGCACGCCGCCCGACTTGTTGATCTCCTCGAGCGCCAGCTCCCACGCCTTCCGGTAGGGCTGAGTGAAGCCGGGCATGCCCGAATAGGAGTTGATCTCGCCGATCTTGATCGAATCTTGCGCGCCGGCCGCGGGGATGAGCCCCAGCGCGGCGAGCGCCGTCGTGGCGACAAGCAGATGGCGTCGATTGAGTTTCATAGTCCTCCTCCTTTGCTCCCTGACTACTTTACCTTCATTCCGCGGCTTGCGCCGCCCGAGTTTTGCTCGGGCTTGCGGTCGAAGAGCGCCTGCGCGCCTCGACCCGAAGCAGCGCCTGGCGCTGCGTCCTGTTCCGCGCGGATCATGCGCTCGACGATGCGCCGGCTCCGCTGCGGCCCGTTGTCGATCCCGAGCCGCACCGGCACGCGGCCCTCGCTCTCGTCCTCGCCCTGCTGCACCGCCTCGAGCACCGCCTTGTCCTCGGCGAACGCCATGATGAACTGCTCGGTCATCGTACGCGATACGGCCTCGTCGCCGGGCGCAAAGTTGCGAATCTGCATCCAGAAATAATGCGAGGTCCGCTCGGTCTCGGGCGCGATGAAGTGGCAGGAGTGGATGCGCATGCCCTTGTCGCGGTCGGCGTCGCCATGGCCCATGCCGACCGGGCCGATGCCGAAATCGGTCACCGAGAGCGAGGGCGGATAGAACTGGTAGATCTGCCAGCGGTCGACGTTGCCCGGAATGTCGCGGAACGCGCGGAAGACCGGCACCGGCGGCTGATCGAGCGTCCAGCGGCTGGTCACGACGGTGTCGCCGTCCTGGCGCGTCTCGACCGGGATCTCCTCCATCGCGGCGCTGCCCAGCGTCGAGAGGTGCACGAAGCTGACATGCGCCGGGTCGAGCAGATTGTCGGTCAGGTGCTGATACGCGGCCTTGATGTAGGTGTAGGGCCCCTTGTTCGCGGTCCAGCCTGGCGCGCCATAGGGCGGAAGCTGGAACAGCTTCGCGCGGTCGGCGAGCGAGGCCGCGCCGGCCCAGATCCAGACGAGCCCCAGATGGTCGACGGCGGGGTAGGCGCGGACGCGCGCCTGCGCCGGAATGTTAGCCTGACCGGGGATGCGGATGCAGACGCCGGTGGGGGCATAGGTCATGCCGTGATAGCCGCATTCGACCGCATCGCCTTTGAGCTTGCCTTTCGAGAGCGGCAGGAACTTGTGGCAGCAGCGGTCCTCGAGTGCGACCGGCGCGCCCGCCTCGGTGCGATACAGCACGACCTTCTCGCCGAGCATCGTGCGCGGCACCAGCGCGCGCCCGAGCTCGTGGCTCCAGGCGGCGGGATACCAGGCGTTGCGGACGAAGCTCATGCGCGGCTCTCAGCGCTGTCCGTCGCCGACCTTGATGTCGGCAACCGTCATGCCGCCGGCGCGTGCGTGCACGCGCGGGCCCGTCGTCATGGCGAGCACGAACACGATCTCGTCGCCGCGCGGCGCATCGGGAATGCGCACCTCCATCGCGTCGAAATGCGAGCGCACATAGGCGGCGTTGATGTGGTGGATCGGAATGTCGATCGTGGCACCGAGGCCGGCGACCTTCTTCGTCGAGGGCACGATCGCCTTGGCGCCGCCCAGAAGCTCGCGCATCGCGTAGCCGCCCGGCACGTGCCACAGCGCACCGTGCTCGAGCTCGCCCGCCGCGCCGACGATGGCGCCCTTGCCATAGGCTTCGATCGCCTTGGGATCGCCGCCCAGCGCGGCGACGAGCCGGCGCGACATTTCGAGGCCGAGCGGCTTCAGCGCCTCCATCATCGGCATCACGTCGGCGACGTAGTGGCCGGCATACGGGTTGCGCACGATCGCGGCCACCGCCGCGCGCGTGCGCGGACGCGACGGCCGGGGTCCGCCTTCGTGGAGGATCTCTTCCGCCGTGACCACGAACTTCCGCACGCGCACGAGCTCGTTTTCGTAGGCGGCGTGGACCGCTTCCGCTTTCGGATTCATCACGTTCATCGGTGCAAGCTCCATGCCATGCGTTCTCGGCCGACCGCTGTGCGGCGCGCTTCCTCGGCGCCGACGGCGAGCTGCGATCCCTGCAGCTCGAGGTAGGCCGCGGTGATCATGCCGGCGGCGCGAAATTCGTGCGCCACGCGCCGCCCCCGCGCCAGCGCCGCCTGCACGGTGCCGGCGTCGAGCGCCCCCACCGCGACGGTCACGCGATGCTCGCCCAAGTCGCTGTCGGGGTCCAGGTCCCGCGCCGGGCGGCGCTCGATCGCCGGATGAGCCGCGTTCACCGCATTGGCGACGAGCGTCGCGGCGGCGTCGGCGGCGGCGGTGTCGCGCGCCAGCACCGTCACCGAATCGGCGATGCCGAGCGAGAAGCTGCGCCCGCGCCAGCCGCTGGTCGCGATGCCGCGCACGCCGTCGGCGGCTTCGATGCTCGCCGTCGCCGTGATCTTGGGCTTGCTGATGTCGCCGACGATGCCGGTTTCGAAATGCTCGCCCTGCGCCAGGTGAATGGCAATGTCGCCGCCGTTGTTGACATAGGCTTTGCGCAAATCGCGCCCCGCGATCATCGCCGCCATTACCTCGTCCGCCACCGCACCGGCGACCGCGGCCATCGGCGTGATGAACACCTCCGCCAGCGGCGCGCAGGCGCGCCACATGCGCCGGGCCACGCTGCCGGAGACAGGGCATTCAACCCCGTCGTCCCCGCGCAAGCGGGCACCCATGCGCGTGCCGGCACGTGCATCTGCGATCAGGCCCGGTGCAGCGGCGAGGTGGATCCCCGCTTGCGCGGAGACGACGGGTTTTCTGAGGGTGGAGAGTTCGGA